>JBKCAB010000651.1:0-633 GCA_046307935.1 Bacteroidota bacterium
AAATATCCAACTGCTCCAAAGATCCATAATCCTCAATAAATTCAGGCAATTGAGAGAGCTTATTCCTGCTTACATCCAACACTTTCAAGTTTGTGAATTTTTTAAGCGCCTCAGGTAACGTTTCCAATTTTCGACCAGAAAGCTCTATACCGTAAACAGTATCGGGGTTTGCATTAAAAACCTTATCCCAGCTGTATACCCGAACCACTTCCTGAGTATAGACAGCTTTAAAACCGCTCAGACAAAATATAATTACGTACAATACTTTCATCCAGTTGCAGTTGATCCTTTAATTCTTCAATAGATGAGAATTTCTTTTCGCCACGTATCCTTTTTAACAAATAGACTTCTAATTGTTCCCCGTATATATCTGAGTTAAAATCAAAGATATTCAATTCTATGCGAACTGTATTCTCATGAGAAACCGTAGGCCTGATACCAATATTCATCATACCTGAAAGCATTTCCTCCCTTATTCGTACCATCACGGCATATGCACCAAGAGCTGGAATGAGTTTGTCCTTGCTGCTCAGCTCTAAGTTGGCCGTTGGAAAACCTATTTTTCTACCGAGTTGATCACCATGAACCACTTTTCCGTTCAATGTGAACTCATCTCCCAAAAACTGATTAGCG
>JBKCAB010000652.1:0-1168 GCA_046307935.1 Bacteroidota bacterium
GGTACCTCCGTTCGAAGCATTGAATACTGTAATGTTCCCTGTTCCTGAAGCACTCAGTCCGATCGATGGTGTGTCGTTCGTCCACGTATAGCTCGTTCCGGTTCCCGTAAACACCACCGCCTGTGTTGGTGCTCCGTTACATATCGACTGATCCGATGGGTCATTCACCGTTGGTGCTGGGTTGACCGTGAGTGTGAAATCTTGCGGAGCACCTTCACATGTCAATCCTGCATTGGTAAAGAAAGGTGTGTATTCAATGGTCGATGTAACCGGTACAGAATTCGACCCATTTACAGTGGTGAATGCAGGTATGTTTCCTGATCCGTTCCCTGCAAGACCGATTCCAGTATTGCTATTGGTCCAGTTATAACTCGTTCCTGTACCGATCGGCGCTATGACGGAGGTCAGAGACCCGGTACAGAAGGTTAGATCAGGCATATTCCCCACCGTTGGAATCGGATTGACGGTGATTGTTAAGGATTGATCCGGCCCTGAACAAGCCACAGCATTGTTCGTAAAAATGGGCGTATAAGTAACGGTTGATACTACAGGTGCGGATGATGTGTTCAAACCAATAAAAGGGGGAATCGTGCCCGTTCCTGCTGCACTCAGACCGATCGAAGCCTGATCATTCACCCAAGTATAACTTGTACCTGTCCCTGTAGGTGTTATCTGTGCCGTATTTTCTCCTGCACAGATAACCTGATCAGCAGGATCTGTTAGTGTCGGTGTCGGATTGACAGTAATAGAGTAAGGTGTTCCTCCTCCGGGACATGTAGCCTGACCTGTAGTTTCTGCCGAGGCGAGGAATTGCACAACAGCCGGCGTATTCCCCGAATTAATAAGTGTGTAAGACGGAATTAATGTAGTTCCTGTATTTACATTCACACCAGAGATCGCAGCGGGCACATTGGTAACCGTCCACGTTATTGAAGCACCTGGTGTTACGGATGTAATCGAAACACCAACGGAAGTTCCCTGAGAACAGATCGTCTGATTGGGAACATTAAACTGAACCGTTGGAGCAGGATTTACCGTGATCTGGAACTGTTGCTGTGTGCCGTTACATGTCAGACCCGCATTCAAGTATTGTGGTGTTACGGTAATTGTACCGGTCAGTGGTGTCGATCCTCCATTGATTGCGGTGAATGAGGCGATATTGCCATTG
>JBKCAB010000653.1:0-4310 GCA_046307935.1 Bacteroidota bacterium
GGTTCCACTCGACTTTAAAGTAAGGCTCATTGCCCGAAAGGATGATTAATTCCCTATATTTGACCACTAAATTACTTGTTATGAAGCGATCTTTACTCATTCTTACGGGAATCATTGCATTAAACATTCAAGCACAGACCACTGTCACAGTAGGAAACACAGTGCTGGATGTAGAAACGATCTATTATGGAACAGGAAGCAACGGTGCTTTTACCGGTAACAACGGAATGGACATCCCTTGGGAGATCATATACGGCCCCGACGACCATATTTGGGTAACGGAAAGAAAAGGTCTGGTGAGCAGGATCAATCCTGTGACCAAAACCAAAACAGTGATACTCGACATTATGGGGCCTGTTGGTCAGTTCTCAGAATCAGGCCTACTCGGAATGGTACTGCATCCTGATTTCTCCAATTCCCCTGAAGTATTCATGGCATACACATATGGCACAACATCTACAAATCTGAAAGAGAAGGTTGTAAAATACACGTACAACGGAACTTCCCTCGTAAACGAAGTTGTTTTGCTCGACAATATTGAAGGTTACAGTACGCACAATGGTGCTCGGTTAGCCATTCTTTCCGACAATACACTGATCCTTACCACGGGGGATGCACAAGACCTTACCACCCCACAGAACAATTCATCCCCAAATGGGAAGGTGCTTCGCATTAATCTGGACGGTACAATACCCTCAAACAACCCTATGGCCGGAAATCCGATGTACTCATACGGTCACCGCAATGCGCAGGGAATCCTCCAGCATCCCAACGGGAAGATCTATCTCTCGGAGCACGGCGCAGATACGGATGACGAATTCCAGATCCTGGAGATGAACCGCAACTACGGGTGGCCTACGGTCAGAGGCTTCTGTGACCAGTCATCAGAAATGTCCTTCTGTACCTCTAATAATGTGAAAGAGCCACTTGTTGCCTGGACTCCAACCATTGCGCCATCTGATATGGTCTATTACGAAAATCCGCTGATCCCTGAATTCGACGGAAAAGTGTTGATGACCGTGCTTAAAGACAAAAAACTCATCGCGCTCGATCTTAACGCGGACGGTACAGCCGTTGATGCGCAGGTGCACTACCTGACCAATCAGTTCGGACGCCTAAGAGATATTTGTGTAGGCACGGATAAAACCATCTATCTGGCAACAAACGGATCCTCGTGGTCGAACACAAATCCAAATACACACAGCATCATTGCTTTGAGGGCTCAGGATAACACGGGTGTTCATGAAGCTGCTACCAAATTATTTGCAGTGTACCCCAATCCGATCGATCACAGCTTTACGCTGAAAGTGTCCGAGGAACTCATCGGTGCTGCATTCAGTATAGTGGATCTTTCTGGTCGCAAGGTACTTTCAGGAACGATCACCGAATTGACTCAATCGGTAGATGCCTCATCGCTGATCAAAGGAAGCTACAGTATTTGGATTGCTGATCAGAACGGGAACGTGTACAGCAGGAAACTGCTTAAATAAGCATACGGAACAGCATATTCAAGAGGGAGCAAGGACCACATTACGTCTTTGCTCTTTGTTTTTTAAACCATTTTCCTTTCAGCCTATCCTTCCAGCTCCTTCAGGATCTGGTTGACATCCTCCTCTGTTGTGGTGAGCTTTGTTTTGCAGATCTTGATCAGCTCGGTGGCACGTTTAACTTTGACAGATAGTTCATCTACGGTGATCTCTCCATCTTCCATATGCCGAACGATCTCCTGAAGTTCTTCAAAAGCCTCGGTGTATGAGATCCCTTTTTCCATTGAATGGCTAATTTTCTTGTTTGGATCGTTAAGATACGTATTTCTACTGATTCTTCCAGAATTTAGACCTCAAAGCAAATCAACGCTCACACAATTCTTTCTATTTTTACCTACTTCATGAAACCAAGACTTCCACATTCGGACTTACTTACTGACAATTGTTTCATGGCTGTTAACCATTATTTAAACACGTATTCATGAAGATCTGGTTGATCGAGGACAGTGAAGTGTATCGTAGGGTGCTGGGCAACTTATTGCTCACATGTACCCCTTACAGGATTACAAAAGAGTTCTGTGATAAGCTGTCCATTTTAAAGTTAATGGATGAGCTATCGACCGATGGAGCAGAATTACCGGACCTTTTTCTCCTTGATATCTATCTCCCTGATATTCATGGATGGCAAGTGTTGGATAAGTTGATGGAGCGAAGGATCGAGAAGCCCGTTATCATCATCTCACAGTCAAGTAATGCGGATGATGTTCAACGATCAAAAGCATACCCGAATGTGATCGGATACTTTATCAAAAGTGATTTTCCAGCGAATTTGTTTGCAATGATCGATGAACTCGATTCGAAAGATTAGGGCAACAGATTGGTAGATAGCTCAACCGGAAACTATGTCGGGAGAACGATTAAATTGAAATGTATTAAAGCGAAATTAAACGATCATGACATTCACATCAAAGTGGAATTTCTTGTTCGAAAACCTTCCTTCAGGGGTTGTTTTTCAGGACCGCTCAGGGGCCATCCAGGAGGTGAACGCTGCAGCTGAGCGGGTGCTGGGTTTGACTGCGGATCAGATGAAGGGAAAGACATCCGTAGATCCTGACTGGCGAGCTGTTAAGGAGAATGGAGACCCTTTCCCGGGTGAAGAACATCCTGCGATGGTTGCGCTACGCACCGGTAAGACAGTTGAAAATGTTATGATGGGGGTATATCACCCTCCGAAACGCGATTGGGTCTGGATCAACATCAATTCTATTCCGATCTTTGAACAGAATGACCCGGTTCCCAGCAGTGTGGTCTCGATCTTTGAAGATGTAACGCAAAGCAAGAAGGCAGAAGAAGATCTTCAAAAAACGAATGAAAACTACCGCAATCTCTTCTACAACTCGCCCCAAGCTTACTTGATCATTCAGAACGGCGTATTCGTGGAGTGCAATCGTTCGTCTGAACAGATCATGGCTGCCGACCGAGCGTATATTATCGGCCGCAGCCCGGATGAGATCTCACCGCAATTTCAGCCAAACGGACGACGTTCCACTGACTTGGTCATCGAACATCTGGACAAAGTCTTTCGTGAGGGTCAGAACATCTTTGAATGGACACATGTAAAAATGAATGGTGAGCTGTTCCTTGCAGAAATCAGCTTAACTATTTCAGAATATAACAAAGCCCCATCTATTCTTGTCAGGTGGCGAGATATCACGGAAGAAAAACAAACCATTCGAATGGTCAAGCGATTGTCACAGATCGTAGATCAAAGTCCGGTGAGTATTTTTATGACGGATAGAGATGGGAATATTGAATATGTCAATAAAGCGACCACCACAAACATTGGTTATACTCAAGAAGAGCTGCTGGGTGTAAAGCCCGGCGTTTGGAAATCAGGTCTAACAGAGAAAAGTGTGTATGATCGTCTCTGGGAGACTGTAAGAGGCGGAAAGAAATTTACGACTGAGTTTGTCAATAAACGTAAAGACGGGACTCTGATCCATGAGTCATCAACCATTTTTCCGATCCTGGATGAAGACAATACCATTTCGAATTTCGTTGCTTTTCAGGAGAACATCACGGCACGCAAAATTGCGGAAGCCGAGGTCAAACTATTCAAGGATGTTTTTGACAGTGATGTGAACGGTGCTTTGATCACGGACCTTGATAATTGTATCCTTCATGCTAATCGCAGATATGGTGATTTACTCATGATCGACCGTGATAAATTGATCGGTAGTTCTTTTGATACTCCGATTAGTGCAGACTCAAAACCAAATTTTAACTTTCTTCAGAAACGCTTGTTTAAATACGGTCATGTATCGTCCATCGAGATCCAGTATGAAAATGCGGATGGCCTTACATTTCCTGCCCTTGTCAGCGCGAGCTTCGTTAAAGACGAAAAAGACGAGGACAGATTCATTTCCTACACGATCGTTGATATCTCGGAGCGCAAAAAGATCGAACACGAGATCATCGACTTAAATTTTCAGCTGGAGGAAAAAGTAAAGAATCGGACAAAAGAGCTGGAAACAGCCATTAACAGATTGGAAACCTTCTTTGAAGTGTCCATGGACATGCTTTGCATTTCTCACCAAACAGGCAGGTTCATTAAGCTGAGTAAAGCTTTCGAAAGCATCCTACATTTCGATCGCAAGGAGCTAGAAGGCAGTGAATTCATGTTGCTTGTTCACCCGGATGATGTTGAACGCACCAAGGAGGCAATGATGATTCTCCAAAGCCAGCAGTCTGTAAGCCGGTTTGTGAACAGATACCGAACGAAGGAGGGCGAGTACCGCTACATTGAATGGTTTGCCTCTCCAC
>JBKCAB010000654.1:0-1541 GCA_046307935.1 Bacteroidota bacterium
ACGTATCCAAACCCGTTTTTATAGATTAAAAAAACCTGCAATAATCTCCCTTAACAAGGTGTTTTTTCGGATTTATGCAATCATGCCCCGGAGCGGTGTGAAAATAAGCCCGTTTTAATGACACAGAATGAAGATCTCCTGAACCAATTCTTTTACCTGCTTTATGATCTGTGGAACCGGCTCTCATGTGTTCAAGACCTGCATTCTTAACAGGAACTTAACCAGCGTTTTCGGTCAACTTAAGCGCATAAAAGAACGCCCCGTTCAATTTGAACAGAGGCGTTCTTTTGGTGTCAAATTCAAATGATCCGTGGAGTTGAGCCTCTAACGGTATTTCGCTTCAGAAAACGATCGAAAAAATCATTCATTTCGATCCGTTCCGTTGTAAATCTGAACTTGTACTGTGATCCGGGCCTCAGATCATCGGGCCTGATCTTCTGCAGATACTGATCAGCGCTGACATAAGCGACCTTACCACCCGGAAGTACTGCAACCAGCGAAACGCGTTCATTGAGCGCAGGGATCTCATCCCAGTCAGCAAAATTGTATTTTACAACGGTATTGCGGTCCTCCAGCACAACGTGCAACATGATCTGATTGAACAACGGATTGATCTCCTCATCGAAATCAAAGCTCATCTCCACACGAACAACATCCATTTTACTCAGGTAATCGATGTTGAACACGCCTACCTGGGCGACCGTGAACCGTGACAACATTACCGCTTCCTGCTCGATGCGCTGGCGTTCCTGGTCAAGTTTTTCAATTGTTTCTGCATATTTGTCCATGTCTTCTCTGAACTGAGCCAAGACATTTTCCAGTTCTGCACCGGAAAGCATTGGTCGTGCAATGAACGAAGAATGATGTTTCACCGGTTCCATTTTTACATTCGTCTTGGTAAAAGTGAACGTGAATTCGAGATCACCTTGCTGCTCCCCTTCTTTGATCTTGAGCCCATCCCAATCAACGCGAAGGGCATCTTCGAAGGGAAGGCCGTTTTTATGCTTTAGATATTCAAATGTAGTATTCCGCCAAGCCTTTAAATGAGGTAGCATTCGGGGATCGAACTGAAGTCCGAACAGCCGCTCGTCCGCTCCGGGGACAGGGTTGATCGGTGCGCTGGGCGGCGGTGGCAAATTGGCCAAAGCTGTATCTCTTCGGAAGTTCGGAACGGTTTCGAACATTCGGCCTGAATCCCACTCGGTATCATCCGTCAGGAAAAACAGTTTAAAATCATCACCGACATTCGCATTGCGGTAATTCGCCAGATCAACGGATACGGCTTCGTCTGCCTTCAACTGTAACGGTTTGCCCTTCTGATCCAGACGAATCTCGAACATGCCACCGGATTGAAGGTATGCATCCCTGTCTTCTGATCGTTGCATAGGTATTCCGGAGAGAAAAATATCTTCCGGTGTATGGTACTCCCTGAACTTTAGGCGCACCTTTCCATGTACCGGTCTCCCCTTTTCATTAACGACCGATTTTGCCGGAATCGTGATATGCGATCCGGTGGGTAAATGGACCTCACATCCCTGATC
>JBKCAB010000655.1:0-10344 GCA_046307935.1 Bacteroidota bacterium
ATCACATGCAGGTGACGGTCGATCTGGTCTTTTAGTGACTTGACCACTTTGGGATGATTGTGTCCGATGTTATTCACCGCCACCCCGGCGATCATGTCCATGAAAGATTTTCCACTTTTATCATAAATAAAAATCCCCTCCGCTCTGTCTATGTCGAGCAGGAAGGGAAATGGACTCGTTTGTCCTTGGTATTTAAGAAAATCATCTGTCCGCATTCGCTTATTCTCTTGGTCCGGGAGGCGGCCCCTTGCGTTCTTCCCTGCGCTTGCGCAGTTCCTCTTTGAGTTGCTGCCTGAATTCCCGTTCCAAACTTACAAGTTTGACCGATCGCTTGTATCCGATCACCGCGGCTATTTTCGGTGAATATTCTCTCTTCAGGTCAAGTTCCTTCTGATCCTCAGCCATGATCGCTTCGGTTTTCGCCTTGAGATCGCTGTCTTTCATAGTATCGACATTGTCCTTGAGCTCTTTGGACAGCTTCATGCGTGTCTTCTTCGATTCACGCAGTTTGTCCGTAAACTCATTGTAAACCGGCCAAAACTTTTCTGCTTCCTCTGAGTTCAGTTCGAGGTTTTTGCTAATGTAAGCGATCCTCAGCTGCTCTATCTTTTCTTTCTTCTTTCCGGGCTCCTCCTTCGACTGAGCCATTGCTGACACTGACAATAGCAGGAACAGCATTGTTGCTAACTTTCTCATCATTTTTCTGTTTTAAAAGATCATTATTTCTTCTTCCTCTTCTGCTTCTTCAGGGTCTAGTCCCTGTTCATTCAAGAATTCCAGTATTTCTTCATCACTCAATTCAGAAAAAGCCTTTCCCAGTTTTTCGGTCGTCATGCCCTGCGCCGGTTTTCTGATCGTATCGGTTTCGGAACCTTGCACAAGATCATTTGAGTGAAAAGTATCTTCTTGTTCTTTGATAAATTCCTTTATCTCCTTTTCATCGAGCTCTGCAAAGCTCACAATTCCTGACCTCCTACGAATGGTATCAGTCGAGGGCATGATGAACAAAAGAGCAAGGATTGTAATGGCTGCGGCTGTGATCGAAAGGTAAATGATCCTCGACTTATTTCGTTTTCTTGATGCACTTTTGATTACCTCTGAGGCAAGATCCTCAAAATACGAATCAGATGGAAGCGCTATCCTATTCACTTTTAAATGGTCCAGTATTTCTTTTTTTTCTTCCATGATGTTAGGACAGTTAATCAATTGAATAGTTTAATCGGGATCGCAAAAATTCTTCGATCTTTTGCGAAGCAATGTGAAAGCTGGCCTTCAGTGCACCTTCGGAGGTTCCTGTTCGCTCAGCGATCTGGCTGTATTTCAGTTCTTCAAAATATTTCATTCGGAAGACAAGTGCTTGCTTTTCGGGTAACTGATCGATGGCTTCATTGAGAAGATCAGTCATCTGATCAGAATCCATCCCATCCAAACCGGAATGACCTGGTATAATCTGAATGATGGGGCCATCAAGCGAAACCGCTGATCGGACCTTCTCTTTTTGTAAATGATTGAGCGTTTCGTTGCGCGCAATACGATACATCCAGGTTTGAAGTCCGGCATCTTCGCGGAAAGCGGGTATGGCATTCCAGACCTTAATCAGAACGTTCTGTAAAACATCCTTGGTCTGGCTGTCGTTGCGTAGCATTGAATAGATCTGTGAATACAAAGAACGCCCATATTTCTCAACGAGCGCATGGAAAGCTTTTTCTGCTTGTACCCCGCCCCGAAGAATTTCGCTTATGATCTGCTTATCTTCAGGGTAATTCTTCATATCAGCTTTTTCGTTTGAGCACTTTTAGCGCCGCCTTTACTACATCGGGTGTGTCGATCCCATACTTTACCATCAGTTCGTCAGGAGTTCCACTCTCACCGAAGGTATCATTCACTCCGACATACTCTTGTGGGTAGGGTATATTCCTAGTAAGCACCTGAGCGATCGAGTCCCCTAAACCTCCGTTGATCATGTGTTCTTCCGCAGTAACGACACACTTTGTTTTGGCAACGGAAGTTAAGACAGTTGCCTCGTCCAAAGGTTTAATCGTATGCATATTTATGACCTCAGCAGAAATTCCCTGAGCTGCTAACTCTTTCGCTGCTTCAATGGATTTCCATACCAGGTGGCCACAAGCGATGATCGTAACATCCGTTCCTTCAGTCAGTACATCGGCTTTTCCAATAGTAAACTTTGCATCCGGCTTCACAAAGATAGGAACGGCGGGACGACCGAAACGAAGGTATACCGGCCCCAAATGTTGGGCAATTGCAATGGTCGCTTGCTTCGTCTGGTTAAAATCCGCAGGAACGATCACCGTCATATTGGGCAGCATCTTCATCATACCGATATCTTCGAGGATCTGATGGGTAGCACCGTCCTCTCCTAGCGTTAAACCGGCATGTGAAGCACAGATCTTGACATTCTTATTCGAATACGCGATCGACTGACGGATCTGATCGTAGACCCTTCCGGTAGAGAAATTGGCGAAGGTGCCTGTAAATGGGATCTTACCTGCCGTTGCCATTCCAGCAGCAAGTCCCATCATGTTCGCTTCAGCAATTCCTACCTGAAAAAATCGGTCCGGGTTTTCCTTTTGAAAGGCATCCATCTTGAGGGAGCCGGTAAGGTCTGCACATAGGGCGACAACCTCTGAATTATTTTTCCCTAGTTCAGACAATCCCTCTCCAAACCCGGAGCGGGTATCTTTTTTACCAAGAACTTCAAATTCCGTCATTGATTTATAAATTAAGTGTTGTTGTTTTATTGGACTGTATCCTGAATTCCTTTTCGATCGTGTAGGTTGACGACCGAAGATTCTTTTGACGATAAACAAGTATGTAACTACCCGGCTGAAGCTGCCAGCTTCCGGAGAGACTGTTGGGGTCGATGTTGCATACCCATTCTCTACGACCATCCTCTCGTTTTATAAATACTTGACCGCTGATATAATTTCCAAGTTTGTAACTAAGAAAACCCGGAGCAATAACATCAATAGTCTCCGTGCTGCTTTGCGTTACATCAACCGAAACGTAAGTTCTTGGAAGTGTAAGTATCTCAAGGTCGTATTTTCCAACGATGTACTTGTCAGTACTGTTCATATTCTGCACGTTGATCGTCACAGGGTTGCCTGTCTGCATGATTCGGGTATTCACCTGATATGGGTTGGATGCATTTACGAAGCGCACCTTAATAAATCCCTGGGGGGCATCAACAACGATCGTATTGTGCGTGTTCTTGACGATTGTTATGTTCTTCTTTTCGATCTTTGGCAGGGTATTCACCACAAGATCATACTTGTACTTTGGATCGATTATCAACGTATCCGGACTACCGTAGCGATTGATCGTATGTACGAATGTGTACCGTAAGTTCTTCGTTCCTGCCTCGTAAAGAAACATAGTAACATCTGTTTCCTTGGGATTTTTGTAAATGTCATTCAAATTGATCTGAACAGTAGTATTTACAAGGGCTTTGGTGATCACGGTTCCGAGCACTTGTTTGAAAGATTCTTTCGTTTCAGCGTCAAAATAAGGACCGATGCAATTGAACTTTTCAAGATAAGACAGGTCCATTCCAAGGCCGATCACGAAGGGGGTAACGTTCACTCCTTTGTCCTTAAGTTTCTTCGCGATCACACAGGGATCATTATCACATGCCTCGAGGCCGTCGGTGATGAGTATGATCACGTTCCGCGCATTCTTGTCTGGAAAATCCTCAGCAGCTGCCTCCAAAGATCGGGCAATCGGTGTAGTACCTTTGGCTTGTATCGATTTGATGCGGTATTTGATCTTATCGTGGTTGTCCGGACCAAAAGGAATCTCAAGTTTTGTATCGTTACAGTCCTGGAACGTTGCGGTGATCGGCGACTGGTGCCCGTAAACACGCAATGCTATCTCCAGATTTGGCGTACCTTTGAGACTATCAACAGATTTTGCCAATAGTTCTTTCGCTGCCTCTATTCTCGTCTCATCGCCCCATCTTGCATTCATACTATTTGACGCATCCAGAATGAAAAGGATTCTGGTAAGTTGCTCTTGTCCTATTGAAAAGAAAGATGAGCAATACAGCAATATGAGCAGTATTCTCCGCATCAATAATCACCCAATGTTTCTTCGAGTTGCGAAAGTGCAGCCGTAAGCTGTTCTGCGTTGGGCGCAACCCCATGCCATTTGTGCGATCCCATCATGAAGTCTACGCCTTGACCCATTTCTGTTCTCATTATGATTACTACTGGTTTTCCTTTCCCAGTTTGTGATTTTGCCTTTTCAAGTGTTCCTTTCAGATCGTCCATATCATGACCGTTCATTTCAAGTACTTCCCATCCAAAAGCCTGCCATTTTCCTTTCAAGTCACCGAGTGAAAGTACATCGTCAACATCCCCATCGATCTGTCTGCCGTTGTAATCTACGGTAGCGATGATGTTATCAACCTTCCGTGCTGCCGCATACATCGCGGCTTCCCAGATCTGACCTTCTTGAAGCTCTCCGTCACCGTGGAGAGAAAAAACGAGCGATTTATCGCCATTCAGCCGCTTGACTTCAGCATGCCCGATTGCACAGCTCAAGCCTTGCCCCAGAGATCCGGATGCCATACGCACACCTGGTAATTTCTTGTCCGTAGATGGGTGTCCCTGAAGTCGTGACGATAATTTTCTGAATGTCGCGAGTTCATTAACGGGGAAATAACCGCTTCTGGCAAGCACACTGTACCAAACAGGCGAAATATGTCCGTTGGAAAGATAAAATACATCCTGTCCTTTTGCTTCCATGGTAAAATTCGTTGGATCGTGTTGCATAACGTTGAAGTATAGAACGGTTAAAAAATCTGCACAACCTAATGATCCTCCGGGGTGACCCGAATTAACGGCTGCCACCATCCTGACAATGTCTCTTCTAACCTGTGAAGCAATGCGTTCCAGTGTCTTTTTTTCCATAAAACTTACTGTATTTGACCTTGCAAAACTAAGTTTATTAATTAACTTTAGCCGCCGGGAAAAATCAACATTTATCCCCAAATGCAACCTTTTATTCACACTTTCGGTCTTAATTTTCGTATACCGTATTTTATGAAAAAACTTTTTCTTCTTATTGCACCGTTTCTACTGAGTATTCATGTCTCAGCACAGAAGGCGGATCTACGTTTGCTCCAATCGTACAGCCAGAAAGAAATCGACGAAATCAGTGCGATTGACACGGAAACGATCCGCATGCTCAACTATGCACTGGACAACGCCTGTTACATCATTGACGCTCCGGTAGGAAAACAAGCAGTTACGGGGTCTTCGATAGTTATTTCAGATATCGGTAAGCCTGTTTGTTTTGCCGAACATGGGTTACGTATCGAAGATTCGAATCAATACATACCCGTTAGTGGTACGAGCAAAATGCTTGTGGTGAAATCGACTTACGTGCTGAAGAATGAACTCAAAAACGCTGTAAAAAAATGAAACTTCTGAGAACGATCTTCAGTATTGCCATAGGTTTAGGAGCCTACGGAGTATCTGCTCAAATGATCAATATGGGTGATCCAGGACATCCACTTTCCAATCCTGCAAACTGCAATAGCATAGGGGTTTCCGGCAATAATTTTCAAGACCACGGTGGTGCAGGAGATTACACGGCAAATTACAACGGAACAATTACATTTTGTCCGGACCTGACCACAGGCACGAAAATGTCTATCACCATGGCGATCAATGCCGGATTTACTTTCGATGTCCATGGATCAGATTTTATTTATGTCTACGATGGTCCTGATGACACCTATCCATTGCTCGGTACACACAATAGCGTTACCAATCCTACCGGTTTCACCCACCAGGCAACCTGGAACAACACCAGCGGTTGTCTCACCATCAAATTCGTTACAGATGGTGCAAACCAGGGTTCAGGATGGTTGGCAAATGTCCAGTGCGGAAACCCAAATCAACCTTTCACTCCTCATCTCAAGGCTTATGTCAACGGTACAGGGCCTGATGCGATCAACCCGGCCGATACGGGGTTCGTAGATGTTTGTTTTGGTGACAGCATCATGTTCGTCGCGTCGGGAGATTTTCCATACTCGCAGGAGACGACGGGTTACGGGTATTCTCAGGATGTAGACGTCAATATTGAATTCGACTGGACTGTCACTGATGGCGGCAACTACCCTGCCAATGACACGATCTGGTTCACACCACCTGCTCGGGCGGGCTATCTCGTTGACGTTAAAATGACCGATCAGTTCCCACAGATTGAAAGATTGCGATGCAAAGTGCGCGTATCACAATTGCCGTCTTTCGCAGGAACCGGTCCGATCGATGATGTTATATGCCTTGGTGAAAGTACCGAACTCCTTGGTGGAGTAACCTCAACTGATACTGTTGGAGTAGCCGTACCACCGGGCACGTTCAACTTGGGCGGCAATTTTGCAGGACTTACCTACCTCCCGGATGGATCCGGACAGCAATATACTGCACCGATCCAGATCGGAGGTTTCCCAGACGGAGCTACCGTTGATGATGTTCAGGACCTCAACCAGGTTTGCATTACAATGGAGCACTCCTATCTTGGCGACCTTGAGATCTGGCTGGAATGTCCAAATGGCACTATCGTACCCCTGGTTAACTCTTACAGTCCGGGCTTTATTACGGGAGGAAATAGCGGTGGAGGCACATTTCTCGGCCAGCCTTTCGATGATTCGGGAGGCGGCGGTGCCGGTATTGGATGGGAATACTGTTTTAGCTCTGTATTTAATACTATCAACGGATCAATGACGCAGAATCTGGGCAATACAGTAACCGTTCCAGGGGTGCCAGGTTCTCCGCCACTCACAGCCGGTAACAGTATCGATTCTGCAGACATCTATCAGCCAGAGGCTACTTTCGCGAATTTCTCAGGCTGTCCGGTTAACGGTCAGTGGACGATCCATGTTCAGGATAATCTGGGGATCGATGATGGGTGGATCTTTGAATGGGGTCTTTATTTCGATGCTTCTTATTTCCCGGGTATGGGTAGTTATCAGACCTATATCACCAATGACTTTTGGGACAACGACCCCACGATCGTAGGCGGTATGAATGACACCCTAATTGTTGTGCAACCCTCACAGGCAGGTAGCTATAATTATACGTTCAACGTGATCGATAATTTCGGATGTCCATACGATACCACTGTTACGCTTACGGTGCAACCACTTCCTGAGATCTTTGATGACACTATCGTATGCGGTACTTCATTTCAGGTGTCCGGAACTTCCTCTGTAGCCGGTGGAGTGTGGTCGTCCACATCGCCGGAGGTCACATTCAATCCTACTTCAGCCAACGACAATCCTCTAATAACGGCGACAACGACCGGTTCCTACACAGTAACCTATACTGATACGGAGTGTAACCATGCTGTTTCTGCGGAGATCACATTCCCGCCACCTGTTGATGTGAATGTCATTGATACGACCGTCTGCATTGGAACACCACTTACCATTACAGCTTTAGCTGAAAATGCAACGACGACGATTTGGAATAACGGAGGACAAGGTTCAACGATTCAGGTCACGCCAATGAATACCGTTAATGACTACATTGTGACCGCAGCAAATCTCTGTTATTCTGAAACGGATACATGTACCATCAATACATATATCTGTGATATAACTGTGCCGAATATCATGGTCTTATCCTCACAGGCCGGAAATAATGCCTTTTTCGTTCAATATGATGGAATTACTGAATTCAATTGTGTCATTACGAACCGATGGGGAAATGTGATCTATGAGTACAACGATCCGGCAGGACAGTGGAATGGAAAAACCCAAGACGGGAAAGACGTCGAAGAAGGCACCTATTTCTATATTATCCGAGCCACTTTCGGAAGTGGAGAAGAAGTCACTAAGCACGGATTCGTGCAGGTAGTGTACTGATCACTGAATAATATCATGAACGGCTTCCTAAAGAGGCCGTTTTTTTTATGCGATAACCGTTTGTTTCTTTGGTTATATTTGAAAAAAGTACCTATGAAAAAAGTTGGTGTGAACGGTTTTGGACGTATTGGTCGATATTTCACGCGGCTTTGCCTTGATTCAAAAGAGGTGGATGTCGCTCTGGTGAATGATCTTGCCGACATCCAGACGTTGGCTCATTTATTGAAATACGACACCGTGCACAGAGGACTTACTCACAACTTTACCATATCGGGGAATGAGCTGGTGTTTGACAATGGTAAGCGGATCTGTTTTGTTAGGGAAAAAGATCCTGCCTCAATCCCGTGGTCTGCTCATGGAATTGAAACAGTGATCGAATCCACCGGACTTTTCCTGAGTAGAGAAAAAGCTGAAGTCCATTTGAAAGGAGGAGCGAAACGTGTGATCATTTCTGCTCCGGCGGACAGTGAGGATATACCGACAGTTGTTCTTGGCGTCAATGACGAGGCGCTCTCCTTTACTGATCCTATTTTGTCAAATGCGTCATGCACCACGAACAATGCTGCTCCCATGGTGAAGGTAATGCGACAGTTATGTGAGATCGAAAGTGCCTACATTACCACGATCCACAGTTACACTTCCGACCAGCGGCTACATGATGCTCCTCATAAAGATCTAAGGAGGGCGAGAGCGGCCGCGGAATCCATTGTACCCACTTCGACAGGAGCAGCTAAGGCCATCACACGTATCTTCCCCGAACTTGAGGGAAAAATAGGAGGTTGCGGAGTACGTGTACCGGTGCCTGACGGTTCGTTTACCGATCTCACGATGGTTGTGAAGAACCCTCCAAGTGTTGAAACGATCAATGCAGCTATGAAGCAGGCTTCTCAGACCTATCTTAAAGGAATTTTGTCATACACAGAGGATCCTATCGTTTCGGTAGATGTGATAGGAAATCCAAATAGCTGTTTATTCGATGCGCAGTTAACCAGTGTCATCAACAACATGGTCAAAGTAGTCGGTTGGTATGATAATGAAGCCGGATACAGTAATCGCTTACTCGACTTGGTTAGAAGAATCTAAATATCCTTCATGATCCATACATTCGAATATACCGATTTAACTGCCGGTAGCGCCTTAGAAGCGGATTGATGTGTCGAATATGACCCTATTGAGACAAAAAAGAACCCTTTACGTGACTGACTTGTCAACGCCTGGAACCCATCACCTTTAACTTTCTTGCATAAGCTGTCTGCCATTTGTCTGCCGTAGAAACAACCTAATACCAGATAGAACTTATCGCCCCCCGTTGGTTCTTTTATCGTTTCACCAGATTCCATTCCTTGTCCGTTTACTCCCGGATTGGAAGAGACACCCGTTTGATTCAACTTTTGTGTAGCTTGCATCGCTTGTTCAGTCGTGTCTAAAACTTTATTTTCAGGCGTTACTTCAGCTATTGCGGTAGGATTGTCATCCTCAACCTCACTCGATTTTGTATTCTCTGCATCTTTCTGTATGGTTTTCCCATTATTCAGATAAATTCCAATTGAGGTAACTACCAGAATCACTGCAACGACCATCACAATCATCCTTACCGGAACGCCTCCTTTTTGTTTATCCCTCTGTACTTTCTCCAGTATTGGTTTAATCGGCCGCTCTGAGGAGGCGTTTATCGGAGGGAGGTCGACCTCATCATTCCACTGCTGATCTTCTGTATATACTTCCTGTTCTATTACATCACCTACCGGTTCGGTTCGGGGAGGTTCCTGTTCAGATGGCTCAGGTTCCTCTTTTTGCTCACTGAACTCAACGGTATCCAGCGTTAATTCACCCTCAGTGATAGGTTCTTCGATCGTTTCAGTATTGTTTTCATCTAAATCTTCCGTCGAGGTTTCTTCAGCAGGTTCTTTAACTTGATTGGCTACTTTGACCTGTTCTTTCTGAACCTGTCGTTTTTTCCAGGCTTCAAACTCAATAACCCCTTCCGATGTTTTTCGAAATGAACCGAACCGATACATATCATACGATTCACCTATGTTCAATTTCGACTCGATAGCACGCACATATTTGGCGATGAGATTCTTTGCATCGTTCTCAGACCACCCTTCCCGTTCAGCAATATGTCGCGCCAGAGCACCGTCATCATCACGTTGGTCTGACGAAAAAGAATAGACACCTTCTTCATTAATGGTCAGTGCGCCCAACCCGGGTATAATGATCGTGCTCATTTCTTTCAGCAACTCGATGAGGTACTTATCCATTGGTTAAAAGCGTTTATTTAACAAAATAAATGAAAAAGAACGTCATAGAAAATACTAACCGAACATTTCATTAAAGCGAAAATGATCTTTCAGGCGTACCCCTTTCTCCGTCATCTGCAGCGTACAGCATTCGTTCATCGCGTCATGCTCGAGAAAAAGGATGAATTCCTCTTCTACTGCCCTTCGAAGGAA
>JBKCAB010000656.1:0-5459 GCA_046307935.1 Bacteroidota bacterium
CTACCACGGGCTCTTTGAGTTGCAATTGAGGATGTGCCGTTGTCTGAACCGCCCCCGAAACCGTTCCTTGACCTACTCCAATCACCGGACGAGTCAGTGATGGAGTGACGCCTGCATTCGGGTATTCGTCGAAGGCAAACATTCCCATTTCAGATGGCATGAGCAGGTAATCATTCTGTGAACGATCTTCTGCCCAAAGTTGGTGATCAAAATCATAGTACACTTTGAGATCTGACCAGTTTGGATGAGACGCATCCGGATGCTGATACATTAATCCTTGTATTGCGGCAGGTGTCAGCGCTGCATCGAAAAATTGGAATTCATCCAGTTTCCCCTTCCACATGAAAGCCTGATTCATGTTTGAGCCGATGATCAAACGGTGGACGTATCCAACCTCCATGTTCTTACCTGTTCCCGAATGCCAAAGGACGCCGTTCTTATAAATAAACATTTCTCCGGTACTCTGCTTCTTCACAAACGCCCAATGGTTCCAGTTGTTGTCTATTTCTGCACCGGTCATTGGTTTCGAAATACGATCGTACCCATTCCCTTCGCCAGCATCGAAATACATGGTATTATCACTCCATGGCATATGGATATTGATGATCCTGTTGCCTGCGATATCGTATGCTTCAAGCACGGAGGTGTTGGTTCCGGCTGATCCCGTGCCTTTCGCCCAAAAAGCGATCGTCATTTCGGGACCAACAGTAAAATCAGAGAGCTCAGTCATTGAATAGTTGGTTCCATCAAACTTCATATGACCATTTAGAGCATCGTAACTTAAAGCAGCCCCAACACCTACATTTTCAGCATCAAAAAGCAGTGCATTTACCGCACCTGGAGTATTCTCAAATGAAAACTCTATGATCAGGTTATCCGTTCCATTCCATGCGAAAGGCTGGTAGAAAAGTAATTCATTTTGTCCGACAACCAGCTCAGTCTGACTCCCTAACGCCCAGTGAGAGGCGTCATAAACCTCAGTGAAACCGTTGGTATGGAATGAAGTAATAACAACGTCTGATGTTCCTTTGATAGAAATCGAAGGATAACGGAGCTCACCATTGGTTTCAATTGAGCTTAGATAGAGGGAAAGAGACTCAATGTTGCCTGCCACAACACCTGCGGCTTGTAATTCACCCGCAGTTAGCAGCATTTGAAAACGACCACCGCTGCGGGATATATCGAACGGATAAGGGGCAGTAGTAGTGCCATTGTTGATCTGCTGAGTTGGCAAAGCTGCACCCGATCTGTTGTGCTCATCGCGAACGTAAGTATCCACAACGGAATACGGAACAGGCGTAAAATTCACCTCTGACGGAAAGGACATGTTACTAACGTAACGTTGCCCGTCGACTCGCACTGAATCATACACTCCTGTGTGATCGAAAACTCGTGTGTAGGTGAGGTAATCCCATTCACCACAATCATATTGATCCCAGGTGGTCAGCGGACTGCACTTCAGCTTGTAGTACATCAACACCTTTTCAAAGCGCTTGGAATTGAGTTCTTCCGGAAACACAAAATCGGATCTTCGAGTAGTAATTGAATCGAAGGTAAATGTCTGTACCCAAGTAGTATCTTGAGCAAATATTTGAATGGTGGTCAGAATCAGCATGACCGAAGAGCAGATAGTTTTCATACGTTAGTTTTCGGAATCAAATATAGCTAGGATAATATTTAATTGAGCACAATATCTAGATCAGCCCATGCCAATTTCAAACGCTATATTGAAATGCTAATTTCTCATAATCCTAAAACAGACCGTAACTCCTTTTTCTCTGCAGGACTTATATCGTTCCATTTACGGTCCTGAAGTCCCATTTCGATCGAGTAGAACATGAGAATGTGCGGCTGAACACCTTGGCCTTTCATTCTGTTCAACATATCAAGGTAATCTGAGTTGAGAAGATCAACGATGGTAAAAATACCGATCCGATTTAGCACCATGACCATGTAGGGACCGATGTTCTTCAATTCACCAACAAGACGATCATCATTCGGCATACAAGATCTTTTCCAGACGTGACAATATCACGAGTTCCGCTTTATTCAGTCTATTGAACGCGTTCGCGATCCGTATGCAGGATTCCTGAATGAATACTTTGATTTCCGGTGTAAAGTACTCCGGTTTTTTTTCAAAGACCTCACAGAATTGTTGGAGCGCTTTTTCGGTGTCATATTCATCCTCCGAAAGCTCGTTGACCGTTTTATCGATCCGTTCCATGGCATGCACGCCGAAAGGATCTCCCTTTGCCGAAAGCAGTTGCCAATTCTCATTAACTACTTCATGAATTCGGGCTTTTTCAGCATCGTCAACGTGCCTGTCGGCATGGGCTACTGCATAGAACAAACAACTGATCGAATGAAGCAGATCTTCCATTTTTAAAAGATTTGATAAACAGGCAAACGGTGCCAGCTGGGTTCAAAATTCGGACTGTTACGGTAAATGAAGTACAATTGTTCCCATGTGGAGTTTCGGAATGATTCATCGTTCTTCAGCTTTTCCTCGAATGCTTTTTTCAGGTCAGGATTCTCGGTAAGAATCTCTTTTGCTCTATCCTCGAAAACGTACGCTGAGAAATACTCTTTCTGCTGAACATAACTGTCAAAGAAGTTCCATGCGAAAAAACTGTCCTCTGCTTCGGGTTGCAGCACCGAATGCAAAAAAGCAGGTTGTTGATGAGCATGAATTAACACATCGCCTTTTTTGATCTGAACAGTTTGTTCCTCCAAAACGGTTTCAACGTCATGATGCAAATAATGACCTTCGTACGGATTGGAAGTGCTTTTAAAGGAGATCACCCTTGTGATCCAAACTTTCATCGCGGTATCAGCCTCATAAACAGTTCCTTTTATTTCGTTGGCAGCAAGTCGTGAAAGCACATCCCTGCATTGTCTACCAATGATATAGTACTCAGGTGTTCGGACAGAATCCAGCGCCATGTAGGTATTGTAGTGCGGAATGTAGCGCGTGTAAGGCTTAGTCCGGTCATAGAATAGACGTGGCTTTCCAGTTACTTCACTGATCGGAAACGAATGTTCGAACCCTTTAAAGAGGATCGAATCCTTTTTATCACTGAGTTTATACCTGAATTTAAAATATTTACGATCGATACGATTACCGTTATTGTTCCGCGCCAGGTCAAGGAGTTCACTGTTTTTCGCTGACCATAAGATCAACTCATCAATAAACTGACGGGTTACTTCCACCCTTTCCGGAAAAGGTTTTAGCATGTGTGTCTCCACAGTAAAGCTGAGCGCTTTGAACAGCGAGGCATACCCCATAGCATAGCGGGGAAGATCATTGAACGCTTCCAGCCCCGTATCCGGTGTTTCTCCTTTTAGTTCTACGTATGGAAAGAGGTCTGTTTTATACTTTTTCCTCAGCGATTCGCAAAGATCAGGCAAAGCATGCTCGTAAGTGACGGTGCGCATGTTCGGGGACAATCTTTCCTTTACAGAGGAGATTAGTGTCAGCGAATATTGGTAATCTGCCCCGTTGGAAACATGTGTATCCACGAAAACATCCGGATTGAGCCCATGATAGATCTTTGCAAAGGTGAATGCATTCTCCGAGTCCATCTTGATGAAGTCCCTGTTCAGGTCGAGGTTCTGTGCATTTCCCCTGAAACCGTATTCTTCCGGACCATTCTGGTTAGCCCTACTGGTAGAAGACCTAACCATCATCCCATCCACATTATAGGCTGGAATAAACGCAATCACCGGTAGCTCTTTCGTTTTTTTTCCTTTACCGATCCATTCATCCAGCCAGATCAGGCAGGCATTTATTCCGTCCGGCTCACCCGGATGGATCGCATTATTAATGAGCAATGTTGTTGAGCCCCTCGCCTTTTCGAAGGTAGCAGTAGAGTCCCCTGCCCCATTTATTATACATACATAGATCGGCAGACCGTAATCCGAACTTCCCATGTTATAGAGCTCTACTTCACTATGTTGTGCATCCAGCTTTTCCAGGTGCCTGACCAACTCGTCATAGGTCGGGGAACTATTTCCTTTCCATTGACCGAAGGAGCAAGGAACAATGATCAAGGAAAAAAGACAGGAAAGAAGGTTCTTCATGGAGCGAAAATAAGGAGAAACAGGTAAAACTCACAAGTAGCAAGCTCATTAAGATTGAACTGGCCATTTATGCCCCTTTGGACGGATTTCTTACTTTTGCAGCATGCGTATCGATATTCTGACCGTAGTACCTCACCTTCTGGATGGACCTTTTTCGCACTCCATTCTAAAAAGAGCCCAGGACAAAGGGCTGATCGAGATCCACGTGCACAATATTCGTGATTACTCACTTCAGAAGCAGAAGCAGGTCGATGATTATCAGTACGGGGGTGGAGCAGGAATGGTAATGTGTATCGAACCCATCGCACGTGTGATTGACAAGCTGAAAGGCGAACGTGGATACAGTGATGTAATCTACATGACACCCGACGGCGAATTGCTGGAGCAACCCCTTTGCAACAGACTTTCCCTCGGAGGTAACCTCATCCTGCTATGCGGACATTACAAAGGCGTGGACGAGCGCGTACGTGAGCACTACATTACAAAAGAGATCTCGATCGGTTCGTATGTCCTTTCCGGAGGGGAACTTGCAGCAGCCGTGCTGGTGGATTCCGTTGCTCGACTCATACCGGGTGTTTTGAACGATGAAACATCCGCGCTCACCGATAGCTTTCAGGACAATCTCTTATCTCCTCCGGTGTACACGCGTCCCGAAGAATACAACGGTTGGAAAGTACCGGAAATTTTACTTTCTGGAAACCCGGCACTAGTTGAAAAATGGAGAGAGGAACAAGCCCTGAAGAGAACGCAGGAGAGAAGACCAGACTTGTTGGAATGAGTATCAATTACGAATTAGTATAAAAAAAACAGGGTGAATATTGAAGAAACAATTGCGTGCTTAAAATCGGGAGGAATCATCCTCTACCCTACGGACACCATCTGGGGGATCGGCTGCGATGCTACGAACGAAGAAGCTTGCAAACGGATCCATGAACTGAAAAACAGGCCTACTGAAAAGTCATTCATCGTTTTGGTAGATGGTTTTCCCATGCTTGAACGTTATGTCCCAGATTTTCATTCGGTGTGTTATGATCTGGCCGACTTAGCAGACAAACCGCTGACCATCATTTATCCATCCGCAAAAGGACTTGCCCCATCCGTGCTGGCATCAGACGGAACCGTTGGAATACGCATCACCAAGGACCCAATTTGTTTAAAGCTGATCCGTTCACTTAAGAAACCAATTGTAAGTACTTCTGCTAACATTTCAGGTCAATCTTCACCCGTTTCTTTCAACGATATCGACGAACAAATTAAAAACGGTGTTGATGCCATTCTGGAAGAACGACTTTCGGAACAAATGATCAAACCTTCGCAGATCATTAAGATCGGACTTAATGGAGCCGTAAAGGTGATCCGTAAGTGACTCAAAAAAACAC
>JBKCAB010000657.1:0-4412 GCA_046307935.1 Bacteroidota bacterium
TTCAGCTGAATTTTCACTTCAGGGGTATTGCTGGTGAAGTTGGAAAGGAATGCGCAGGCATACTCATTTATGCAGAGGATATTTAGATTGTAACACACACCGATTTTCGGATTATATGGAACCCATGGAAAGCTTTGAACAGATTTACAGAGAGATATTGAAGGCGAACAAGGTCGTGATCAGCTCACACCGTTCACCCGACGGTGACTCCATCGGCTGTTCCCTGGGTTTGTATCATTTTCTACGAAAATTAAGTAAGGATGTGCACATCGTTCATCCGGATTTGGCTCCCGAATTCCTTCAATGGGTAGAGGGCGCTGAACAGATCATATGTTACGATACGACACCAGAATTAGCTATTGCGGCACTCACTGATGCTGATTTACTTATAAGTGTAGATTACAATGCTCCTAACCGCGTGGGAACATCGCTGGAACCTTTTGTTCGAGCTTTTAAAGGCAGAAAGGTCGTCATCGATCACCACCTTGAACCGGACCTGACTTTTTATGACCTGGTTCTTTCGGATACGACAGCCGGTTCAACGTCGGAGCTCATTTACAAGCTTATCGAAGCATCCGGGAATGATCACCTCATTGATAGACAGATCGGTACTCCTTTGTATCTCGGGATTATGACAGATACCGGTTCTTTCCGTTTTCCTTCAATGAAGGCAGAAACCCACGAGATCCTTGCTCGTTTGATGCGCGCCGGAGTGGTGCATTATGAGGTGCATGAAAAGGTTTTTGATACCAATACGGTAGAACGCTTGAAGCTCAGAGGATATGCAATCAGTGAGAAACTGGAGCTCATCCCAGCCCGCCCGATTGCTTATATGTCACTCACACAATCGGAGCTTGAACGCTTCAATTACCAGAAAGGGGATACCGAAGGTTTAGTTAATGTGGCTCTGTCTGTAGAAGGTATCAAAGTAGCAGCTTTTTTTGCTGAAAAAGATGGTGTGGTCAAGATATCTTTCCGTTCCAAGGGGGAATTCTATGTGAATCAGCTTGCATCCGATCATTTTGAAGGAGGTGGACATAAATACGCAGCAGGCGGGGTGAGTCATGAAGGGATAGTAAAGGCAGTTGAAAAATTCAAGTCATTGATAAGTAACTATTTTCCTGAAAAATGAAGTGTCTGGTGATCGTTACTATTTTGTTCCTGATTAGTTGCGGCCGCGACAAAAACGTGCAGGAGGACATTGAATGGAGTACTGAAAGATCGACTGATTTCAATAAGAATCTGGCAGTTGAGGAGGAGATCCAGATCAAACTTTTTCTGGAACAGCATCGCGATTGGACCATGACCCGAACAGGAACGGGATTACAGTATTATATTTTCGAAAAGGGAAGCGGGGACATAGCCAGAGTAGGTCAGGTTGCACAGGTAGAGCTGATCGTTAGCCTACTTGACGGAAAGCAAGTCTACAAAACTGAAAAGGACGAACTCGACGAGTTTGTGATTGATCGAAGTGAGATCGAATCTGGTATTCACGAAGGCATCAAGAAATTAAAGGTCGGAGATCATGCCAAGTTGATCCTTCCGAGTCATCTGGCGCACGGACTCATAGGAGATTTTGATAAAATTCCGCCGCTTTCTGTACTTGTGGTAGACATTAAACTAATTGCTCTGAAGTCATGAAGAAACTTATTTATTTCATAGCTGCACTGTTTCTGTTCTCGTGTTCAGAAACCCCTTCCGAAAAGGGAATAGAAAAGAGTAAGACTAAGTCAGCTTCTGCCAATGATCGATCGCTGGACAAAGCCCACAAGGTTATTGACACCAAGCTTTTCGACAACGGATTGGTGATCGATTGGTATGAAAGGGGAAATGGTGAAGCCATCAAATCCGGAGACGTCGTTGATATCGATTACAAGGTCAGACTGAAAAATGGAGAGATCGTTGACGGAAATCACCTCCTTGAGCTTGAAACATTTCCTTTCATGGTAGGGTTTCAAATGCAGACCACTGGCTGGGACATGGCGTTTCAAAATTTGAATGTGGGAGATTTTGCGCGGATCAAGATTCCTTCTCATCTAGCAAGAGGTGAAAAAGGATTGGGAGAACTGATTCCACCGAATGCCGACAATCTACTCACTGTTCGGATTGTCAAAAAGCGACGACCTGATCGTGTTGTGGATGGGAACAAAGTTTGGATCATTGAAGAGAATCCCAAGAACAAAGATAAATTTGGTGAAGGAAAAGAGATCGAGTTTCATGCCATGGTGAGTACTTCAACCAATCCCATCTACGCCAATACATTCCGCAGTAACCAACCTTTTCGTTTTCGACTTGGAGACCAGGGAATCGTGCCGGGATTGAGAAAAGCGTTAATTAATGCTAAAAATTCGGACAGAATGTATGTACTCATTCCGTCTTCCGAAGCCTACGGAACGCAGGGATACATGAAATTTGTTAAACCGGGGGAGGACTTGTTCTACAACATCATGGTGATGAATGTATCGCCAAAATAGGTTCGTTTTCCTATATTTGGTCTGCTTAACAGAAAACAGAAAGCCCATCGAAAGCGATCTTTTCTTGAATTTTGTACCACGAATGAAGCAATATTTCCTATTTTTTATTGTATTTCTCTCGGGTTTAAATGCGTTGCTTGCTCAAAACGTTATGGATACCATACAAACGGATAAAGGGCGCATTCTCGTATACTCTGACAGGACATGGCAGTATTCAACACCCAAGAATTTTGACGGGGTAATGAATCCTTATCTGCACGGACTTCTTGCCAAGGATTCCGTTTACCGTTTTTCCCAAAGATGGGACAATAACGTGTGCTACACTTCGAAGGGCAATGATCTTACCCGATTGAGGGACACCATCTGGTTGTGTGTGCAGGATTCTATACACACGAACTACTGTCCGCCGATCAAAGGAATAGTAACCTCTCGCTATGGATACCGGAACGGAAAGCATCATAATGGGATCGACCTGGATCTGGAAACAGGAGATACCGTTAAAGCTTGTTGGTCAGGAAAAGTGCGTTATGCTAAGTTCAATGATGGCGGATTCGGTAATTTAGTTATTATTCGTCATTACAATGGTCTGGAGACCTTCTATGCTCACCTAAGTAAACTGTTGGTTGTACCGAATCAGGACGTTGTGGCCGGGGAACCGATCGGTCTGGGAGGAAACACAGGTCATTCCTTCGGCGCACACCTGCATTTTGAAGTTCGCTTGTACGATGCTCCTATAAATCCGGAAGAGGTCATTGATTTTAAGAAAATGGTAACCAAGGACGAAAATCTTCTCGTGCATGGCGGTTTATTCCGCAAAGGCGTAAAACCGGAGGTTCATCCGAAAGACAATGAACGTCCGCAAGTGACTCCGGCCGTTGCTCAGAATAAAGTGTATTACAAGGTTCGTTCAGGGGATACACTCTCCGAGATCGCTGCAAGGAATAAAACAACGGTTTCCAAGATCTGTCAGCTGAACGGTATTAAACCTTCTACGACTTTACAGATCGGCAGGAGTTTAAGAGTCCGTTAATATATTGTTGTAGACAGCTTAAATCCCTTCACAGAAAAGCAAAATATTGGCTAATTTCCCGTACATTTGTTGTCCATGAGAATCCCGTATTTGTTCTTCATCGCTTTGATTGCCGCGTCGATGGTTTTGCAGTCCTGCTCTGAGTTTAATCAGGTGGTTAAATCAGACGATTATGCCAAGAAGCTCGAGGTGGCCAATGAATATTACGAGAAAGGCATGAAGCCGAAGATGAAGAAATTCAGGAATGAACCAAAACTGAAAAGCAATGGAGAGTTTCGGTTGAATACGAATTACCTACTGCACTCCGTAACCCTTTACGAGCAGATCTATCAACGTATGCCCAAATCAGGTGAAGGTGAACTGGCTTATTTTAGAATAGGCAAAGCATATTACCATGCCGAAGATTATTACATGGCAGGGTATTATCTCGGTTCTTTTACCCAGCGTTTTCCTGTGAGTGTGAAATGTCAGGAAGCACTTTTCACATCCGCCATGTGTTCCGTGAATAATTCGCCTGAATTCTCACTGGATCAGCAAGATACTGAACTTGCGATCAACGACCTTCAGCAGTTCATCAATCGTTATCCCGATTCAGAACTGGTGGATTCGTGTAACAAGATCATGGATCGCCTGCGCTTCAAACTGGAACGCAAGGATTTTGAGGGCGTAAAACAATATGCCAAGACAGAAGATTACCGCGCCGCAGTGGCATCTTCACTGTCTTTTTTGGAGACGCACCCAAGGAGTACTTTCAAGGAGGAGGCATGGTTCATACTCGTGAAAAACTCTTCGTTATTAGCAAAGAACAGTATTGATACCAAAAAAAGAGAACGAGTGGAGGAAGCTATCGAAAGATGTCATACCTTTGCAGCCGAATTTCCAACATCCGACTACAGAGAGGCCGTGCT
>JBKCAB010000658.1:0-10822 GCA_046307935.1 Bacteroidota bacterium
GAATACATTGAACGTTTGCTAAATGATATTCAGCAAAACCTGCTGGAAAAAGCCAAGAGCTTCAGGATGGAAAACACACATAAAGTGGATTCTTATGAAGAATTCAAAAAGAAGATCGAAAATGGTGGGTTCTACTATGCACATTGGGACGGTACAAAAGAGACGGAGGCTAAGATAAAGGAGGAAACGCAGGCTACCATCCGCTGTATACCGCTCGAAGATGGCGATGTACAGGGATCTTGTATGGTTACAGGAAAACCTTCTGCCCGACGAGTCATTTTTGCTAAAGCATATTGATTATGAAAATGGAACAGAACAGGAAGTTGATCCTGGATCTTTTAGAGAGCAAGGCGGCATTGAAACAAACTATCGCGGCTGATGCGACTAAAATTTTTGGTCAGTTGAAAACCGTGATCGACAAGGAGATCAAAGAGCTTAAAAAACATGTGAAAGACCCCAGAATACGTCTTTTTTGCAAAGATATAGGCGACTTTGAAAAGCATGTGTATATCGGAAGCGATGTACTGGTCTTTCATCAGCATAATAACGTATTCCGGATGCCGGACGATAATCCATTGTGGGGGACACAGTATTTCAAAGAGGATGACGATAGGGGTTTTTTTGGTGTGCTGTATATTTACAATTTTCTCGCACAGTCATTTCTTCAGAACCGCACACATGACCAGGGATATCTGATCGGAAGGGTCTTTTTCAATAAAGAACATCACTTCATGATCGAAGGTAAAGGTCAACTCGGTTATCTGTTCAGGGACATGCAGAACATGGAGTTGTCTGAGGATGCACTCAAACTCATCGTTCAAATGGCCTTTGTATTTGCCATTGAGTTCGACTTGCTCGTTCCACCGTATGAGATCGTTTCAGAAATGACGGTTGGTGAAGCACAGCTCATTAGCAACAACCTTCAAATGCAAACAGGAAAGCGTCTTGGTTTTAAAATGAAGTCGGACGAGAGCGATATTTTTTAAAAAAATACAGTGCCTGGTTTGTGAATAAATATTTTCAAACTATATTTGCACTCCCAAAAAAGCGGGGAATTATTGAAATACGGCCCATTCGTCTAGTGGTCAGGACGCAAGGTTTTCATCCTTGAAACAGGAGTTCGATTCTCCTATGGGCTGCCAATTAATTTTAGTTGGCCCATTCGTCTAGTGGTCAGGACGCAAGGTTTTCATCCTTGAAACAGGAGTTCGATTCTCCTATGGGCTGCATTAGTAATTTTAAATTAACAGTTGAAAAATGGCAAATCACAAGTCAGCTCAAAAGAGAAACAGATCGAACGATACGAAAAGATTGCGTAACAAGTATCAGCACAAAACTACGCGCAACGCTGTTCGTAAGCTTCGTTCCACAACTGACAAAAAAGAAGCTGGTTCATTGCTGCCTAGAGTGTTTGCTATGCTGGACAAGCTTGCAAAGAGAAATATCATTCACAAGAACAAGGCAGCGAATCTTAAATCAGGTCTTCAGTTGCGCGTGAACAAACTCTCCTAAGCGTACGATCGAACAAAATTTTCAAGGGGCTGCTTTTCAAGGAGCCCCTTATTATTTTAAATCAACATTACTGAAAATTGGAAGCTTAAGGTTGCGGCAATGGGAAGAATCCTTTATACGGTTCCTTTGTGTCTGCTCAATATTTTTATACCTTTATTTCAGTGATCCAAAAAGCACTATTTTTTGTTCTCTTGTCGCTACCGGGTGTTGTATCAGCCCAGTGGTCTCCATCGATCATTTATCTCGATACAATTGGTTATACGTATCGAACCGGTGGTGATCTCGATACTGTGGATCGCATCAGTGGACGATATAGCTCAACGCTTCCCGGTGGAGGACTCGAAATACCTTTCGGCTTTCCATCGATGGAACTTTTTAGTGCTTATCGCGGGATGTACCGCTTTCAAAAGATCGACTATGTTCCATTTGCTGCGAGATACTCCGGTCTTCCACACCTTGGTTTTTCGTATGTGTTTGGCACACAAGCAACCCAGATCGCCCGATTGGGTTATGAACAGGTATTTGGTAAAAAGGTATTGTTGAATTTTGACATGACAAATGACCGATCGAATGGTTTTTTGCGATTCGGTAGTCACGCGTTGAATGATTTGGGTTTGCGAATGCATAAAAAAGGTGAAGTTTGGTCATTCAATCTTTGCTTTGATGATAGAAAACATGAGTCGCTGCTGAATGGTGGGGTATTGTCTAATACCGATCCGAATGAATTTCCACTGATCTTCCTTGGGGTCAATAAACGCAATGCATCCAGTCTTTCTCGTATTACGACCGTTCGTTACGAAAATTATTTCGACTTCGTACGTGATACGGTGAGCTCATTTGGAATAATGAGTGCTCATAGCGTGAATGTGAATAGCAGGAAATACAATGAAACGGATACCTTATCCGGCATATATCCAATGGTCAATTTTAGTGACACAGAGACGAATGACCGATTTCAATATTCCGAAACTGATCATGGTTTTGGTTTTTTTCTGGGATCGGCTCACCGTTATTTTTCAATCCGGCTTCACGGAAAGTACTGGAAGTATTATCATGCCGGGACAGATACAGACACATTGGAAACAGCGCTACGTTCAGATATCTCATTAAAGTGGAAGGTGCTTTCCATCAATGGTAAGGGCTATTTCAATATCTCCGGAGCGGGAAATGAATGGAGTAGCGATTTTATTCTTAATGGACGGTTGAGCCGTTTTCATTATCGTTTTGCGTTCAAGTCAGAACGCTTGTGGCCGTTTCAGTTTCAAAGGAATTATTTGGCGAATAATTTTGCCTACAGTTTGGATGAATATCAGCAACAAGGTCGAACATCCATGAGTGCTGAAATGTTTACAGACGTGAAAGGTTGGAAATTCAATGGCAAAATCACTGTATTACAACTGAAAGACAATTATTTCTTCGATCCTCAGATCGGTTCTTGGTCTAATCAAATTCATCCGGAACTGTTCATGAGTTCATTTGGTTTGAGTGTGCATTGGGTAGGCAAGAGGCTTTCGATGCAAAGTCAATATACGTTTACACTCGAGCGAGGTGGACTAGATGTGGTGCCCGACCATGTTTTATTTCTTCGTGGACAAATTCGCGGTAGATTATTCAAATCGAAACGATTAGAGGTGTACACCGGTGCAGAGCTGTTAGCGAATAGCACTGCTAACAGGCTATTATTCATTCCGGCAATAGACACGTACGTCATGAATAATTCAGGTTCTTTGTTAGGCGGGATGATCAACGCCCACGTTTTTGCCGGTTTACAAATTGATGAATTCAGGTTTTTTGTCAGATTTGAAAATCTCGGAACCATTTGGAATGACAACGGTCTTTTTGCGGTTGTGGGTTATCCGATTCCTGCTGGACAATTGAGGATCGGACTTACTTGGGATTTCTTCAATTAAAGATAAAAAGAAAAGGGTGAAGTATAGACTCCACCCCTTAAACCTAACCTACCTTTTACAACTAAACCTAGCCAAATTTAAAATTTAATTTGAATTAATCCAAACAAATTTATGTTTTGTGTCAAGACGAACTTTCCACAAGCAACTATGGATTTGTTTCAGAACCTTTGACTAGTCGGAATTGTAGTTTGGTTATCTTTGGAAAAAATTTTTGAGACATGAAGTTACTTCAGGATAAAGTAGTGTTAATCACCGGTGCATCGCGCGGGATCGGCAAGGCAATTGCGGAAGAATGTGTTAAACACGGCGCAAAAGTAGCCTTCACGTATCTCTCATCTGAGGAAAAATCACGTGCACTCGAATTGGAGCTAACTGCCAACGGAGGTGTCGCTAAGGGTTTTCGTTCAGATGCTGCTAAATACGATGATGCGCAGAAGTTAGTTGAGGATGTGGTTCAGGAGTTTGGAACGATAGATGTTCTTGTGAATAATGCAGGAATCACAAGAGACACTCTCCTTATGCGCATGACCGAAGAGCAGTGGGATGAAGTGATCAATACGAACCTGAAGTCGGCTTTTAATTTGACAAAGGCCGTTCAACGACCAATGCTCAAGGCGAGAAGTGGATCCATCATTAATATGTCCTCCGTAGTTGGAGTGAGTGGAAATGCCGGTCAGTCAAATTATGCCGCGTCAAAAGCCGGTTTGATCGGTTTTACCAAATCTGTTGCGCAGGAATTGGGTTCACGGAATATTCGGTGCAATGCGATCGCACCCGGATTTATTGAGACGGAAATGACAGAAGTGCTCGATCAGAAGGTAGTTCAGGAATGGCGCGACTCTATTCCACTGAAAAGGGGAGGAAGCCCAAAGGATGTAGCGAATGCGACTGTATTCCTTGCTTCTGATATGTCAGCCTATATAACAGGTCAGACAATTCATGTATGCGGTGGAATGTTGATGTAAGAGTCTCTTATCAGATCATAATTCATCAAAATATCACTTTTTATTTCGGTTGAATCGTCGTTCACGGAATGAGTTCGTTAATTGTATGGCTTTCCGTAACAGGTCGTAGTACAAACTGACCCATAAAAAAGCAACGAAAATCCAAAGTACGGTAACATTAGCCCACATCGATGACAATTCAATCGGTCCGATGAATTTAACTGGGGAATAAAAGGGTGCGCCAAAGAAACCATTTGAAGGATCAATGTTGTATATCGGCGCCTCTTTCCGAAGAATCTCTTTCTCAGTTACAATCAACTTTTCAGCCTCTCTTCTTACGCTTACTTGATCGGATAAGGCTTCATTCGAATAGTTTTTAAGGCGCACAGTGTACGTAGCAGTTCCCATTTTTTGCTTTCTCCTTTCGATCTTGTCCTGGATCTCGTTTAAGTCTTTGGTGTACTGCTTTTTCAGGATTTCCAGAAATTTTTCGATTTCGGCTTTTAACTGGGATGAAACTGATTTTCCTGAATTGAGTTTTGCCATACATCCGGTGCAGCTTAAATTTACCCAACGCGATTCTTCTTTACCGATCTCATTAACAAGAATGGCTTTTGCTCTTTTCTTTAACCATGATTTGGTGTCTTTCCCGAAGGCCAGTTCAAGCTGATTTTTCATTTCTGGATACCAATAATCCTTTTTCCAGGCGGCATCGCTCTTTTTGCAGAAGGATTTAAAGAATTCAGCATCAGCTTCGTTTTGTACTGTCTGAACTACAGCCAATGCCTCATAGGCCCATCGGGAAGGCATCAGATCACCAATAACAGGAACAGAAGTTTGGTCAGAAAACGACGGATGTAGTCGGTCGAATTTAACGATTACACCACTGAATAAAAGTTGGGGTATGATAAGGATGGGTACAATAACATAAATAACTTTGGCCGTATCGAATGCGCTCGAGATATTGAGTCCCATGAGATTGGCTACGCAAGAAGTTGAGAACAAGATTAACCAATATTCCAGCCACATACCGTTGATTCCCAGGATGAGATTGCCAATCAGGACGAACAATATGCTTTGAATAGCTGAAATGATGAAGAGGATCGAGATCTTGGAGCTCAGATATGCTCCTCTTGATAAATTCAAAAAACTTTCTCTTTGCAATATTTTTCTGTCTTTATGGATTTCTTCGGATGCCACAGTTAGCCCAAGGAAAAGTGCCACTACTACAGCAATGAAAAGGTATTGGGGAATATTCTCGTTCAAAAAGAAAGAATAGGACTTGTGTCCACTTTCGTCAACTGGTCCGTTGAAGAACTTGACGACAAATGACAATAGTATCGCGAGAACCGGTGCTTCAAGCATTGTAACAAGAACATACTGTCGATTGGAAAGTTTTGCGAGAATATCCCTCAGGAAAAAGACGCCGAATTGATTTATTTTACCGGTATTCTCCGTATTGCTTTTCGGGATTTCCTTCGTTTCGTGTCCTTTTGACTTGGTTTTTTGTTTTTTGTATTTCTTGTACCATTCCTTCGGAGTGATTTTTCTTACACCGGTAAAAATCCCGAACTCATCCACGATCTTGGAGTCGAGAATGTTGAAGATCAGCTCAGGATTCACGTTTCCACAAAGGGCGCATTCGCGTTCCTCTGCATTGCCATGGTGTATATGGTTTTTGAAATAGACCACTGAGTCAATCGGGTTTCCATCGAAAACAGGATAACCACCCATGTCAAGGATAAGTAATCTGTCAAATAATTTGAAAATATCAGAGCTGGGTTGATGAATCACAACAAAGACCAGTTTTCCTCTGAATGTCAGATCTTTGAGAAGATTCATTATCGTCTCCGAATCTCGGGAAGAAAGTCCTGAAGTAGGCTCATCAACGAAAAGAACTTCTGGCTCACGAATCAGCTCCAGGGCAATGTTCAATCTTTTCCTTTGACCACCGGAAATTGTTTTTTCCAATGGAGTGCCAACAACCAGATCTTTGATATCGTAAAGGCCCAATGCATAAAGTACATCAATAACCTTTCTTTTAAGTTCGCGTTCAGAAAGATTTCCGAAGCACAATTTTGCATTGAAATAAATGTTCTGAAATACACTAAGTTCTTCGATCAGCAAGTCGTCCTGACTTACGTAACCAATGATCCCTTGAAGCTTTTCTTTTTCTTTGTGCAGATCGATCCCATTGATCAGTACCTTGCCGTCGCTTGGCCGAATATTTCCATTAAGAATATTGATCAACGTAGACTTCCCTGTACCCGAGCCGCCCATTATACCGACGAGGTTTCCAGACTCCTCGAACAGATCCAATGGCTGCAAACCAGGTTCACCTGACCGAAAGTTGAAGGAAACTTTTTCTGTGCGAAACGAAAGTTTTGTTTCCAGCTTCAATTTATTGTACTTGCTCATTACATCACTGAAATACACCGATTTGCTTCGCTGAGTGTGCAATGTCGCTCCTAGGGTCAAACTGTGTGTTCTGTCATTTTGTATGAACTGTCCGTTCAGGCTCAGCTCTTCCTTCCCAAAATAACGGAAGAAAAGGAGATGGATACTTCTCAAGAAAAGGATCCTGATCTCGTCATCCAGGCCATCGAGCAGAATGGTGTTTTCGGTATTATTATTTGATCTCGAAACCACGGAAACTACGTCGTTGCTTTTCATTTTGTGAAATGACGAGCTAAGTACGAAATCAGTGATCAGATCATATTCCTCTTTCGCAATATTGAATGCCTCGGCGACAGTATTAACGAATTCGATCTCCTGCTCTGTTACGTTTTCATTGGATTGGATGAACTCGATTATCCTGATGAGAACTATCACTTTTTGTTTCTGAGTAAGCTCCTCATTGATCTGTGAGCAGATGCGTAGCACCTTGACAGAATTCAGGGAAGTCCTTTTCTTTTCACCGTCTTTTTTGGCTTGCTTCTGATGGATGGTGTTCAGATGGTCATTGAAGAGTCCAATGTATTTTTCGATCAGTTTTTCTCTGATCTCTGACCTTAAAAAGGACGCTATGATGCCAATGGCTTTTGAGCTCTTGATGAGCTGATTATCCTCGTTTGTGTCATTGCTTTCATCTACCTGTGCGATGATCGCGAAAAGCTGCATTAATGCGCGGAGGATCCTTTCACTCATTCTTTACAATGAACTATTGTTTAAAACCGATCAACATGACTGCGCAACCGGTAACTTTTTTGTCAAGATCAAGCTCTGTTTCGATCGTTACGGGCAGTGTACGCGGAACTTTAAAGTCCCAGTAAGGTGCATTTTTGAACTGCTTATTCGTAAAAAGTACATTCCCGTTTGGATCCCTAACGGTGAAGATGACATAGTTGTCATCACTCCCTGCGCTGGCAGCGATGCGGTATGTGGATCCACCATAAAAGGTTGTTTTGAATTCCGCTTTTTCGCGATCAAGGAACGCGGTGTAAACTTGTCCGTCAGAAATGAATCGAGACTTTCCTGCATCGCCCGTCAGGTAGGATCCACAAAGTTTAACGATCTTTTCGCAATCCTGAGCGATGGATACCGAAGGATAGACGAATACGGACAGAAGAAATATGACAAAGTATCTCATGGTTATTTACTTTATGACGTTTTCGCGGATTTTTTTGATCTGAGCGGTAATGTTTTCGAGCGTATTTTGATCGATCGAGTAGGTGATCTTGTGCTGGAGGGTTGTTATTTTTTTCTGCGCGTCAGTTTTCGGTTCGACGTATTGATATTCTACGGATACCTTTTCAAAATAGAGTTGTAAATCTTTGAGATCGTTGATGAGCTGGTCATTCATTCTTGTCTTGTTGTATTCGCTCAAAATTTCAATGATCGTTCTTAGAGTCTGTTGCTGCTCCCCAATTCGCTCGACGATCTTGGGATTTGCTTTTATTCGGTTCAGCTCGCAGGCATAATACATGGATTCGATCCAGCCTCCTGTCAAGATCAGGGCAGAAACAGGTTTCCTATTTGAGCTTTTTAAAAAGTTATCAGCTTTTCTAAATGCCTCCGTTACAATCACCATCATCGAATCCTGATTTTCCCCGTATTTTTCGAAACGCGACATAAACGTTTTATCAAAGGCTCCCTCTAGTCCAAGCTGTCCGGTGAGTTTCTCAATAACGGAAAGGTATTTCAGTGATAAAGCCTTTTGCTGATAGAGTGCCGTATAACCGAGGTCGGTTCCGAATATGCCAAGGTTCAAGGCTTGTTTGTATTCTGTGGAATACGCAGAGCCATTTTGAATAGGATTGAGAAGGTCTTGCTCAAAAGGAACATTGGAAGTTTTAATGAGTAGGGCTGTTTGAACAGGTGAAGGGATACTGAATATCTTCCCGTCAAAATTAGTATTCAGAGAACCGTTCGGATCGATCACATCAGCGTCGATACGTTCTTTGTCTTTTTCCAGATTTCCATCACCACAACTGGAAAGTAAAATTCCGGCAAGGATCAAAAAGATAAGCTTACGGGTGCTTTTCATAGGATAGTGTTAAACGGAAATAAAAGTATTAAAAATCCTTAAATCAAAAGGAATTAAGCTTTATAAAAAGGAATTAGTGTAGTACGTCCATGAGTATTACATTTGCATAAATATCGCATTATGAATATACGACCGCGCAGAAACAGGAAATCATCCGCAATTCGCGCTATGGTGGAAGAGACAAAGATCGGCACCGAGCATTTGATCTATCCATTTTTTTTAAAAGATGGTATAAGAATTAAAGATGAAGTTACTTCACTTCCAGGGAATTACAGGTGGTCAGTTGATTTATTGCTTTCAGAAATTGAATCTTGCATGAAGCTGGGAATCATGACCTTTGATATTTTTCCGGCTGTTGAAGAGTCATTGAAGGATAAGTTTGCTACCTACAGTTACCGTGAAGATTGCTTTTACCTTCTGGCGATCAGAAAGATCAAGGAAACTTTTCCAGAGATCGTGCTGATGAGCGATGTTGCTATGGATCCGTATTCATCAGACGGACATGACGGACTCGTTCAGGATGGTATGATTCTAAATGACGAAACATTGCCAATTCTCAGCAAGATGGCCGTTGCTCAGGCTCAGGCTGGAATAGATATAATCGGACCATCGGACATGATGGATGGCCGAGTAGGACACATTCGCGAAGCGCTGGATATGAACGGCTTTTCTGACGTTTCGATCATGTCGTACACTGCAAAATACGCCAGTGCCTTTTATGGTCCTTTTAGAGATGCGCTCAACTCTGCTCCTAAAATGGGGGACAAGAAAACGTATCAGATGAATCCTGCTAACAGGAGGGAAGCTCTTCTGGAAGCCGAGCTGGATGTTATTGAAGGAGCAGATATGATCATGGTCAAACCGGCATTGTGTTATCTGGATGTGATCCATGCGCTGAGAGAAAACTTCAACATTCCTGTTACCGCTTACAATGTGAGTGGAGAATGCGCTATGGTCTATGCGGCTTCACAGCGTGGGTGGATCAATTATGAACTGGCCATGACAGAGATGCTGCTCAGTATGCGAAGGGCAGGAGCAGATGGAATTCTTACCTATTTCGCCAAGGACTTTGCAAAGCTCGTGAAGACAACCTGATGATAGTTACTCCTATTGTCGCAATGTACTCAAAACGCAGTGATCAGTATAAATACGAGGAAAGAAATTCAGGATTAAGCTGCCATTGTGGAGTCCATTTCTTTTGTTTAAATTATCAATTCTTTTACCTTTAAGCATGACAGATTTGCAAATCCATGTTCATTCACTTGATGAAATTAAAACGGCGGCGAAGGATTTTCTGGAAGCGCTGGGTGATTCAAGAGTATTTGCATTCAGTGCTCCAATGGGAACAGGAAAAACAACATTTATCAACGCTTTGCTTAATGCAATGGGCATCGTGTCGTTAGAAGGATCTCCGACATATTCGTTGGTAAATGTGTATGATAGCCCAATGTTTGGCAGGATCTATCACATGGATATGTACCGTTTGAATTCTGCTTCAGAGGCATTGGACATAGGTGTTGAAGAGATCCTTTACAGCGGTGACTTGTGCTTCATTGAATGGCCGGAAAAGATAATGGAGTTACTTCCGGAAAAAACGGTTCATTTGAACATACAAATACAATCGGATGGATCCAGAGTGATTACATCATTGAAATAATCCTATCAAATTGGAGGCAATTCCCTGTGAATTCCTTTTGCTCAGCATGATTAAATTTTAACATTGAACAACTACAAATCTCGGATGTTAGCTCACGCTCAACAATTCCATCGACTTACTAATTGACCTCCTATTGCTTTTCACAATTCAAAGTGAGCAAAAAAAAAGAGTCAGCCTAAATAGCGTTTGTTTTGAGGATAAATTCGTACTATTGAATAACAGTTTTGTAAGATGATTAAAGACTCAGAAATCCTGAAAAAACTGATTGAGCAAGGTAGCCTTCTTCCCAAAGAGGAAATGCTTGAGATCGCGC
>JBKCAB010000659.1:0-3579 GCA_046307935.1 Bacteroidota bacterium
AGATGATGAAATGGCTATCTCCAAAAAACGAATACACTCCTTTGTTGATGTCCGTCCAGAACCCTCCGCAATATTTGAGGGAATAGCGAAAGAAGACCTGTTGATCTGCGAAATGAAACCGAAACGCTCTTCTGAAGGCAATTGTGGTGTTATACGATACACCTTTTTCACAAAGTCCATCGATTCTTTCCAAATCGTAAGCTCCCTAAAATTGTGTTTCTTCATTCTCCTATTCTTACTCCAGTTTTAATGTCTTAAAATCCTGTTGTCCTAACGTCCGATTTAAATAAAAAAAGGACAGCCGAACGAATTCGATTGCCCCCTCCAATAAAATTTGTGCTGTAAACGATTAGCGACGAAGCCCTAATTCCTTTACAATAGCACGGTATCTTTCAATGTCCTTAGCCTTGAGGTAGTCAAGAAGACTTCTTCTCTTTCCTACCAAAAGCTGAAGTGCACGCTGTGTACCATAATCTTTTTTGTTCTTCTTAAGGTGCTCAGTCAAATGGCTGATGCGGAAAGAGAACAATGCGATCTGCCCTTCCGCAGAACCTGTGTTAACGTCAGAACCTCCGTGCTTCGCGAAGATTTCTTTTTTCTTTTCTGAATTCAAATACATGCCAATATCACTTAAATAATTCTTATGTATCTCTCCCAACTTTTGGGTTTCGAGGTGCAAATATAGGCATAATATCCTTTCAGGCAAGTAAAAATCACGCAGTACATGAACATTATCCTGCGAAACACAACGATATTACTTAAATTTGACTACAATGTCGCTTTTGAGAGCTATCGGAAAATACCTGTTTTCATCAACGCTTTCCGTCACTTTGGTGATGGCGTCCTTCAGAGCTTTCTCTCAAAGCCAAAAAGAAAATCTGAGTTTACGCGTTGAAGGTAACGGAGGCGTTCTCGTTCCGGAATACCAGCTTTTCAATCAGTTTGCTAAAGATTACATCTATGGCGTCGAGATTAGCCTTGAAAAACAGAGCTCAGGAAAAAGAGAAAGCGATCAAATCTTCAATTACCCGGCTTTTGGAGGAACTCTTCTCTACTCAACCCTCGGTAATGATGATGTATTCGGGCAAGAGTTAGCACTGTATGGCTATTTCCTCAACCATTTCATCCGCAAAGAACGATTTCAGCTAAATCATCAATTTGGTCTCGGTCTCGGATATGCGACAAAGCGTTTTGATCTTGCAGACAATTTCCAGAATGTTGCTGTAGGTTCACACTTGAATATTCATTTTAACTACAAGATCGGTGTTGCCTGTAAGCTTTCTGAAAAAATCAGGATCACTTCGGGACTATCTTTTACACATTATTCAAATGCGAACATGGCAGAACCGAATCTCGGCCTAAACTGGCTCAGTATTTATCTGGGTTCCTACTATGCTCTGGGAAAAGAAATTATTGAGCCCCGCAGAGAGCTGACCGACTTCAAAGGATCCAATGAATTCGCAATTGTAGCGGCAGCAGGAGGCAAACACACCCGAGCTTTACAGTCAACCATTTATTTCACGTCTTCTCTGAGTGCGGAGTACCGACGACATATCTCGCGGAAGATAAGACTTGGCGCAGGTATGGATCTATTTTACGACTCATCAACAGAGACAGAAATGAGCGTGCCGGGCAAGCCTACCTACAAGCCTATTCACGACTTCAGGACAGGAATTCATCTCTCACAGGAGATCGCCTATGATCGTTTCAGTTTTATTCTACAGGAAGGGATCTACATCGGTTTGCGCAATACGGTTGACACAGGAAGGCAGATGTACAACCGTGGCATCATTCGTTACAAGATCAACGATCAGTTGCTTGTTCACATTTCAATGAAATCCCATCTCCATATTCTCGATTACCCGGAAATTGGATTTGGCTACTGGATCAAACGACCATGAAAAGAAATTTACTATATCTGTTGACCTTGGCACTATTGGTTTCAAGTTGTAACAAGGAGAATACGGAAACGCTGAATATCCCCGTTTCTGGTTTTAATACTCTGACACTCGACGATCGTTTTGATGTTGTGCTTACTCAAGGTACTGTCGAGGAGCTAAAGGTAACCGGACATCCCGCTTTAACCAAGAACGTGTCTATCGATCAGGAAGGAACAGAGTTGCACATCCGTAGTAAAGGTGGATCGGCCTGGTTGAGACCGGGGAATAACAAAGTAACGTTGCACATCACTGTAAAAGAGCTGAAACGCATCAATATCAACGAAACCTGCAATGTGAGCTGTTCAAACGCGCTCACCGGCAATGAGATCGGCATGGTCATGACCGGGAAATACGCAGAGGCAGCACTTCAACTGAACTGCAATATATTCTATTTCTGGAATAATTTTCCATGTGGCGGAAAAGTCCTTTTATCCGGGAATGTTCAACAATTGAAAGTTTGGAATCATGCCCTTATGCAGATCGAAGCACAAGAGCTCATCACACAATCTTGCCTGATCGAAAACAATTCAAAAGGGACCATACGTTCCGTCGTACAGCAGTCTCTGACCTACAAGATCACAGGAGAGGGAGATATAGTAATAAAAGGAAATCCTACTAATATTCAATCTCTTGGAGATGAAGGAGATGGAGACCTTGTGTTTGAGTAAAAATTTACATTCTGTCCGGCACTTCAATTCCTAAAAGACGCATGGACAATCGGATCACCTTAGCCACATTTCGACTTAGTACAAGGCGCATCTTACGAACAGATTCATCCGGCTCGTTCAAGATCGTGACGCTTTGATAGAAATGATTATACAGCTTCACCAATTCATAAGTGTAATTGGCAACCACCGCTGGTGAATGTTCACTGGCAGCCTCATCCAGTACCGACGGAAACTGAACGAGCTGCTTGATGATCTCTTTCTCTTCGTTCACAAGCGTCACCAACTCGCTACTGAAGGAAAGATCAGTCAAACCCGAGCGTGAAATGAGGGACTTAATACGGGCATGCGTGTATTGAATGAATGGTCCCGTGTTTCCGTTCAACTCGATCGATTCTTCCGGGTTGAACATCATCCTTTTTCGAGGGTCAACTTTCAATAAATAGTATTTTAATCCACCCATTCCGATTCTTCGGTAAAGCTCGTGTTTTTCTTCCTCGGTCATTCCCTCCAGGTGTCCGCGTTCACGGGTCATTGCGGCTGCGTCGTCGATCACTTCCTGCATGAGATCATCGGCATCCACAACGGTTCCTTCACGCGATTTCATTTTTCCGGTTGGAAGATCTACCATACCGTACGACAAGTGATAACAGTTTTTTGCCCAGCTGTATCCCAGTTTTTCCAAAATCAAAAAGAGCACTTTAAAATGATAGTCCTGCTCATTTCCTACCGTGTAGATGATCCCGTCGAGGTCTGGATAATCCTTGTAGCGATCGATAGCCGTTCCAATATCCTGTGTCATGTAGACAGCCGTTCCGTCTGAGCGAAGCACCAGCTTTTCATCCAATCCGTCAGCAGTTAGATCGATCCACACAGAGCCGTCATCCTTACGGTAGAAGATCCCCTTCTGTAAACCATCGATCACTTCGTCTTTCCCTAGCAAGAAAGTATCTGATTCATAGTACAGCTTATCG
>JBKCAB010000660.1:0-8850 GCA_046307935.1 Bacteroidota bacterium
GTTAGATGGCACCGCAAAGGGTGGCGTTGTGATCGGCATTTCTGATCAGATGAAAGTTCCGGTAAAATACATTGGTGTCGGAGAAGGCATGCAGGATCTTCAACTCTTCAACAAGACGGAATTCGTTGATTCTTTGTTTAATTGATGATTAATTGGTTTTCAACGAATAGAACACTTGTTTTGTCGATTATTGTGTATAAATAATCTATTCATTTTTCCTGTAGAGGTTAGAATTTCGTAAGTTCGTTTCGCTAAAACTGTATTGTATGAAACGATTACTGTATCTCTCCACCTGGGTGATTTTAAGTTTCTTTGTTCCAAATTTTTTAACAGGTCAAACAGAAAAAAAGATCGCTTACTCCATAACCGAGGTTTCAAGGCAGCAGGTAACGGCTCTGGGAGAGCTACAGATCAACGCGCCGAACGCCCGCTACTATCAGATCGATGTCAACGGACTTCGCTCCTCAATGGTCGGTGTCGGACACAGAGAACAAGAGAACAGTGGTTTCATCGCAAAACTAAGGTTTCCTCACCCGGATGGAACATTGCACGAATATCGAGCACGACAGAACAGTACGATGCATCCCGATCTGGGCACATTATTTCCAGAAATCAAAACGTATGATGCCGCAGGAGTTGACAATGGTGCAACGGTAAAGTGGGATATTACGCCGCATGGTCTTCATGCTATGATATTGATTCCCGGGGAGTCAGCAATTTTCATAGATCCCGCAGTCAAAGGAAATACAGATTATTACATCGTTTACACCAAAGAGGATTTTCAGACGGACAAGGTGTTCGATTGTGATTTTAACAGCGATGCGAAGAAGTTGAAAGGTGCGAAAGGCGGAACACCAAAAATGTTCGGTACTTGTCAGCTGCGCACCTATCGTCTGGCTGTTGCGGCAACAGGCGAATATACTGCCTTCCATGGTGGTACCGTGGCGCTGGCACTTGCTGCTCAAAATACATCAATGAACAGAGTGAATGGCGTGTACGAAAAGGACATGGCTATTACCATGGTTATTATACCGAACAATAACCTGATCATATACACAAACGCGGCAACAGATCCCTATACCAATGGGACACCTGGAACGATGATCAACCAGAACCAGACCAACTGTGATAATGTAATAGGTTCTGCAAACTACGATATCGGCCACGTTTTTGGAACGAATAGTGGTGGTCTGGCGGGATTGGGTGTGGTGTGTACCGGTGGCCAAAAGGCAAGAGGTGTGACGGGAAGCGGTGCACCAATAGGTGACCCTTTCGATATTGATTATGTTGCCCATGAAATGGGGCATCAGTTTGGGGCTAATCATACGCAGAACAATAATTGTAATCGTAATCTGGCAACGGCAGTAGAACCGGGAAGTGCCAGCACGATTATGGGATACGCAGGAATTTGTGCGCCGGATGTTCAGAGTAATTCTGATGATCATTTCTCAGGTCGAAGTTTGCAAGAGATCAGTATTGAAATTTTAAGTGCAGGGCATACGTGTGAACAAATTTCTTCATTGGTAAATTCAGCTCCGGTGATAACGGCCACCGCCGGAAATATCAATATTCCGATCAGTACACCTTTTGCATTGACTGCTACTGTTACAGATGCTGACGGAGATCCGGTTACTTACAATTGGGAACAGATGGACAATGAAGCCACTACCCAACCACCGGTGGCGACTTCTACGGGTGGACCGAATTTTAGAAGTTTACCCTCATCCACAAGCCCGACGCGTTATTTTCCAAGTCTGTCGTCATTGGCTACAAATGGCCCATTCACTTGGGAAGTATTGCCTTCTGTGGCCAGGGTTATGGATTTCAGAGTGACAGTGCGCGATAATTCACCCGGTGCCGGAGGATGCAATGACTACGCTGATCTAACAGTCACGACCGTTGCTACAGCTGGACCATTTATTGTAAATTATCCTACCGCAACCGGAATAACTTGGACAGGCGCAACTTCACAGACAGTTACTTGGAGTGTTGCCAATACCAACGTCGCTCCGGTCGCTTGTGATTTGGTAGACATCTTACTTTCGACAGATGGCGGACTTACCTATCCGATCGTTCTGGCTTCAGATGTACCGAACGATGGCTCTCAGCCCATCACTGTGCCAAATCTTCCATCAACCACATGCAGAGTAATGGTAATCTGCGCAAATGGAACGTTCTTCGATGTTTCTAACAACAACTTCACCATAACTGCCGCTACGTTTGATTATACCTTGACATCTTCACCGGTTACGCAAAGTATTTGTCAACCAGCTCAGGCTAGTTACACGATTAACGTTGGTTCAATTGGTGGGTACAATAGTCCTGTAACGCTCTCTGTTTCAGGTTTGCCGGTTGGGACAACATCCTCCTTCTCAGCAAACCCCGTTACACCGGTAGGAACGAGTACCCTGACAATTTCCAACACAGGATCCGCCACGCCTGGGACGTATTCTATTACGGTTACCGGGAATAGTGCATCAGGCATTAAAACAACGACTGTAACATTAATAATTTCCTCTAGCGCTCCATCTGCTGTTACCTTGACATCACCGGTCAATGGATCTGCATCTGTAAATGTTCCGACGACATTTTCCTGGTCAGCCGCCACCGGTGCTGGAGTGACCTATGAGATAAATATCTCTACGGATGCGGGATTCTTATCGATCACCGATCAAGCCAGTGGTTTAACCAATACAAGTTATACGTCCACAACGCTTTTAACAAGTACAACATACTATTGGAGGGTAAGAGCAGTGACTGGCTGTGGAACATCTGCATGGTCGAGTACTTTCAATTTTACAACGAGCACATGTTCCACCTATGCGTCTACCGTTGTTCCCGTAACGATTTCTGCTACCGGAACACCAACTGTAACTTCAACCATCACTATTCCTGCAGGTGGAACCATCACGGATGTGAATGTGCTGAACCTGGTTGGTACGCATACCTATTTGAGTGATCTGAATGTAACACTTACAAGTCCGGCTGGAACGACAATTACCCTTTTTAACGGTATTTGTACGAGCCTAGATAATTTCAACATGAACTTCGATGCCAGTGGTACTGCCTATGCATCCATCGTTTGTCCTCCTACGAATGGGGCTACCTATGTACCACTTGGAAACCTTAATCTATTCAATGGTCAAAATCCAGCTGGAACATGGACACTGACTATCACAGATCAGTTTGATCAGGACGGTGGTGCATTGACAAGTTGGGCACTACAGGTTTGTGTTTCTTCAGCTTGTACCAATCCAACAACTCCTTCGCTTACCCTATCGCCGTCAACCGTTTGTCAGGGACAGCCCGCTACACTAAATATTTCCGGAACATTGAATAGCGCGACTAACTGGAATATTTACACCGGTTCGTGCGGTGGCACCCTTGTTGGTGCGACTTCGACATCTACTTTTTCTATACCTTCAGCTTCTAGTACTACTTATTTTGTGCGTGGTGAGGACGGTGCAGGTTGCCTCGTTGAATCGGGTTTGTCGTGTGCATCGATAACGGTTACACCAAATCCGACGCCATCAGCTCCAGTAGCAACTGTGACAAACAACTGCGGAAGTTCTCTTTTGTCAACGACCGGAACAAGTCCAGTCTGGTCAACAGGATCAACGAATCAGTCTCTTACAGTTACCAGCGCTGGAACCTACACAGTTACTCAAACGATTGGAGGATGCACAAGCCCGTCTACATCGCTTACTGCCGCACCGTTGCTAATACCAATAGTTAATGCTGGAGTCGACCAGACGGTTTGTTCCGGCTCAACGGTTACATTATCAGGTTCCGGAGCATCAACCTATTCGTGGAATAATGGAGTCACGAATGGTGTTGCTTTTGTACCTAGTTCAACAACAACTTATACTGTCACCGGTACCGCATCCAATAGTTGTACGAATACAGATCAGGTAGTTGTGACAGTTAATCCTATTCCTGCTATAGTTACGTATATTTCCCCGGCAAACGGAGCTTCAGGCGTCAACATTCCAACCACTTTCAGCTGGAATACATCCGCTGCAGCTGGGGCGACCTATTCGATCCAGGTGGCAACAGATGTTAACTTCACCAATATTGTTGCACAAACAACCGGTTTAACAAATCCAACCTTTACTACCTCTGTACTAAATCCAAATACGACTTACTATTGGCGTGTACAAGTGGTTGGAACCTGTGGTTCATCAGGATATGGTACGGTATTCAGTTTTAGTACAACGGGATGTCAAACTTTCACAGCTACAGGTCTTCCCATAACAATTTCCCCAACCGGAACCCCTACGATTACTTCAACGATCAATGTTCCTCTGAATGGAACGATCAGTGATGTGAATGTCATCGACCTTACAGGAACACATACACGAATGGGTGACCTGACCTTTACTCTCACAAGTCCCACGGGAACGTCAATAACGCTTATGACCGGACAGTGCGGTAATCTGGATAATTTCAATATTGATTTTGATCAGGCAGCGGCATCTGCAGTGATACCTTGTCCGCCTACCAATGGACTTGCGTATCGACCGGCTCAGTCGCTGAATGCGTTTAACGGACTGAATGCAACCGGGAATTGGGTGCTTACTATAACGGATGGCGTAAATAACCAGGGAGGGGCACTCACAGCTTGGTCGCTACAGGTTTGTGTCAGCCCACCAACTTGCGTTAATCCAACATCTCCGGCGCTCAGTTTTTCTAATGCCTCCGTTTGTCAGGGTCAACAGGCAACGCTTAATATCAACGGTACGTTGAACAGTGCAACCGTTTGGAATGTTTACTCGGGTTCTTGCGGAGGAACATTGGTCGGCACAACGGCTACATCATCATTTGTCATTCCATCTGCTTCAAGTACAACTTACTTTGTGAGAGGTGAGGATGGAACGGGATGTGTAAATGAGTCAGCTATTGCATGTGCCAACATCGCTTTGACCACCACACCTTCGCCTTCAGCTCCTGCTACTACCGTGACGAATAACTGTGGTAATTCCTTGTTATCGACGACCGGTTCAAATCCTGTTTGGTCATCTGGAGCCACAACCGCATCGATCACTGTAACAAATGCAGGGAACTATACGGTGACACAAACTGTTAACGGATGCACAAGCTTGCCGACGACAGTAGCAGCAACACCACTTTCGATCCCTCCGGCACCTGCCGCTACAGCGACCAATGACTGTGGGAGTTCACTCTTGTCTACAACCGGATCCAATCCTGTTTGGTCGACCGGATCAACCGCAGCATCTATCACGGTAGCGAATGCAGGTAGTTATACTGTAACTCAAACGGTCAACGGTTGCACGAGCTTGCCATCATCGGTAACAGCAACACCTCTTGCAATTCCTTCAGCACCGGTTGCCACCGTGACCAATAACTGCGGTAGTGCACTTTTGTCGACAACCGGGTCCAATCCTGTTTGGTCGACGGGAGCATCAACAGCATCGATAACAGTGGTGGATGCAGGTAATTACACTGTAACACAAACTGTTGGAGGATGTACGAGCTTGCCATCGACAGTAACAGCAGCACCACTTAGTGTCCCGTTGATCTCAGTAGGAACCAACACAGGCGCTTCGACATGTGGAACAGCTACAGGAAGTGTACAAATCATCGGTTCAGGTACAGGAAATCTTAGCTGGGCGGGAACAGCGAACGGTGCGCTGAACGTAACGCTTCCATATACAGTAACGGATCTTGCGGCAGGAGTTTACAGCTTTGTATTCAACAATGGTTGTGCGTCTGATCCGGTTTCGGTAACTATTTTGGATCCGGTGATTCCTTCTCCTCCGACAGTTGAGGTTGCGAATGGTTGTGGTAACTCAATACTGACTGCAACAGGATCAAATCTTGTCTGGTCAACCGGGGACATCACTTCAACCATAAACATTGCATCTGCCGGAACATACACTGTGACGCAAACCGTGAACGGCTGTACCAGTGTGCCAGCTGAAGTTATTGCCTCTCCAACAACAATTCCTCCGGCTCCTGCAGTTACCGCGCAGAATTTGTGTGGTTTTTCCATACTTACGGCTGATGGATCCGGAATACAGTGGTCTACAGGTGAAACAACAGCTTCCATAAACGTTAGTTCTGCTGGCTTGTACTCCGTTTCTCAATCGATCAACGGTTGTGTCAGCTCACTTAGCAGTGTACAATCCGCTCCACTCGCAGTTCCTACTGTAACATTGACACCTTTTGCCGATGTGTGTATCAATGATCCCTCATTTGCGTTGAGTGGTGGAGAACCTGCGGGTGGTTCATACAGTGGTACCGGAGTAACTGGGAACACATTCGATCCTTCGGCTGCCGGTTTCGGGACTTTCGTGATAACCTATTCATTCACGGATGGCAATGGTTGTGAAAATTCAGCTGAAGAAACAATTACCGTCGGATGCGCATCACTAGATGAAGAATCAGCAACCAAAATAACGGTCTATCCTAATCCCTCACAAGGACTATTTACGTTAAGTGTAGAAAATGATCAGTTGGTAGGCGTAAGCGTTCATGACGCTGCAGGTCGTTTGATCCGTGAATTGAAAGGTCCAATGAATAATTCAGTTCTGATTGATCTTTCAAATGCCGCGAAAGGTATCTATTCTCTGCAAATTGAAACGCTTAATTCAAATAAGAATGAACGGGTGATCGTCACTGAATGAAATTTTTGAACTGCGCTATGAACGGTTACCGCTTGGTAGCCGTTTTTTTTGTCGCTACATTTGGAAGCACGCATTCAATCAGTAACAGATGATCAGTAGAAAGATCAGGATCAACGGACACGGACACCTATTGCCCGAACCACATGAAATTCCATCCTTCATGCGGGAGAAAAAATTGTTTTGGATCGATGAAGACAGGAAGTTCATGCGTCAGGGCGATTGGGCTCGCCCCATTACTGATCCGAGTTTTTTCTTCAAAGAAAAGCTGGAATGGATGGATAGATATAATATCGATCATGGAGTTATGCTGAACCTTTCACAAATCTATTGCAACGGATGGGAAAGGCAAGCTGCGCTGGACGCGATCAAATGGCAGAATGATTTCAATGCAAGTATTCAAGAAAGAAGACCGGACAAATTTACCAGTGGATTTGTTGTGCAGCCCTTGTATCTCGACGATGCGTTGAAAGAAATCGAGCGTTGTGTGGAGAAGCTCGATCTGCGTTTACTCTGTTTACCTACCCATTTTTTGAATGCCGAAGAAGAATGGTTATCGGTAGTGGATGACAGTGTTCAACCCATTTTTGAGCTTGCGGATCATTACAAGTTGGCCATTGAGATCCATCCTTATGACGGAGAGAAAATGGTCAAGCTGAAAGATGAATTCTGGCGTTTTCATTTGGTGTGGATGATGGCTCAAACAGCCGATACCTTACATTTCTACGCACTCAAAGACTATGCTAACCGTTTTCCGGGTATCCGAACATGTTTTGCCCACGGGTGCATGTTGGGCCAGGCGAATTACGGGCGAAGGATCCAGGGCTATGACGGACGACCTGATCTTTTTGAGGGTGCTAGAGATCCAAGGGCCACTCTTGGACATTCAAACGTGTTCTTCGATACGCTGGTACACGATTCCTATACGCTTCAGTTGCTTAAGATCCGGGTCAGTGCTGATCAGATCGTAGCCGGTCTCGACGATCCTTATCCCCTGGGAGAAATGGAAGGAGTAGGGCGTTCTTATCCCGGCAGGGTGATCGATTTTGCCGTGGAAGCCGGTATCTTATCCGAAACAGAGTCTGATAACATCTGGGATAACAACGTCGTGCGCTGGTTGGGCTTTGACCCCATGCACCATCGGGATTGAATCGTCTTCTGACTTAGCTGTCTGCTTGGGATTTGTTATCTTTACCGCGAAATAAATTTTCAGATGGCTCAAAAACCTGCAATTCCAAAAGGCACGAGGGATTTTCTTCCCGCTGAAGTAGCGCGCAGGACCTATATCTTCGGTACGATCAAACGAGTGTTTGAAAAGTACGGTTTTTCCCCGATAGAAACGCCCTCGTTCGAACTTTCAACAACGCTATTAGGCAAGTATGGTGAAGAGGGTGATCGACTCATCTTCAGGATCCTCAATTCGGGTGAAAAGATGAAAAAGGCAGATCTGGATGCACTCGCTCAGGATAATCTTCCAAGATTCGCACATTCCCTGGCTGAAAAAGCCCTCCGCTATGATCTTACCGTTCCATTTGCACGTTTTGTGGTTCAGCACCAGAATGAGCTTGCATTCCCTTTTAAACGTTATCAGATCCAGCCGGTATGGCGAGCTGATCGTCCGCAGCATGGCAGGTATCAAGAGTTTTTTCAATGCGATGCAGATGTTGTAGGGAGTGATTCGCTGATCTATGAAGTAGATTTCGTCCTGCTGTTTGATGAAGTACTTTCAGCGCTTCAGCTTCCCGGCTTCACCATTAAGCTCAATAACCGGAAAGTTTTATCAGGTATCGCTGAAGTTAGTGGTGAAACGGATCGATTGGTTGATATCACGGTAGCGATCGACAAGCTGGACAAGATCGGTGAGGAAGGTGTAGTGAATGAGCTGCGCGAAAAAGGTGTTGCGGATCTTGCGATCGAAAAGATACGACCGCTCTTTTCATTTTCAGGAACAACCGCAGAGAAGATGAGTAAGATGCGTGATTTCCTGAAATCCAGTGAAATTGGGCAGCTGGGTTTGGACGAAATCCAATTTATATTCGATCAGGTTTCCAATCTGGGATTGCGCAAGGCTGAACTGGAATTCGATATTACGCTTGCTCGAGGTTTGAATTACTACACCGGAGCCATCTTCGAAGTCAAAGTACATGAGGTCAAGATGGGCAGTATTTGCGGAGGCGGGCGCTACGATGACCTTACCGGATTGTTT
>JBKCAB010000661.1:0-2034 GCA_046307935.1 Bacteroidota bacterium
TTACAGCTGCGGAAAGGGCCATCAGCATAGTTGCGACATCATTGATTCCGGTACGTTGTTGATAATAACGATAAAGATCTTCGGGATTGATTCTGCCATCACCGTCTGCCCGGGCCTGCTGCATTACACGCTGGTAATTATCTATTCCAGAACCGATAATGAAACCAATGATCGCTGCAAGAAAATTCCTTCCAAAAAGGAAGAAGAAGCCGAACGCAAGAATGAACTTAAACAAAGTCTTATGTATTAATTAAAAAAAAGGGGCTGCTGTTGCCCCTCCGAAATTAAGTTAAATCAGGAAAGCAGATCGATATTTCGTTCAATAAATTCATCCAGCGCCCTACCTTTTAGCATGCCCTGAGAGAGTAACGCAAGATCAGTGAGTTGCTTGGCTGCAATCGCCTTGTCTCCTTCGCTCTTTTCCAGAATCAGGTGCACTTTTGGATGGTTGGCATTGATCACCATATTGTACATTTCAGGAAATGCGCCATAGAAACCACCACCGCCTAACTTTTGCTGCTCCATCATGCGGCGAATGAACTCAGGTTGTGTAATAATAACCGGGGCATCTTCTTCGCTCATACTTTCGAATTTGACCGTAAACTTGTCTTTGCTGACCGTTTCCTCGAATATCGGTTTTAATTTGGCCTCATCGTCACTACTCAGTTTGGACGGAAGTTCCTCTGTAGTTTGAATGAGCTTATCGAGCGTGTCAGCGTCGATCCTTGCAAAGGACACGCCCTCAATTTCCATTTCCAGTTTCTGTATCCAATGAGGCGCAAGTGGTCCTTCAAGGTGGAGGACATCATACCCCCTGTCCTTTGCTTTCTTCACTAAGCTGTAATGTCCTTCCGGATCGTTGGTATAAAGGAAAACCACTTTCTCATTCTTGTCCGTTTGCACTATTTTAACCTTCTCTTTGTATTCCTCCAGCGTGTAAAGCTTTTCATCGGTGCTTTTTAACAGCGCGAACGATTTTGCTTTTTCAGCAAACTTATCTTCAGAAAGCATTCCGTATTGAACGAAGATCTGAAGGCTTTCCCATTTTGATTCAAAATCAACCCTGTCCTTCTTGAACATTTCAGCCAACTTATCAGCGACCTTCTTCGTAATGTGAGCAGAGATCTTTTTGACATTGCTATCCGACTGAAGATACGAACGGGAAACGTTCAAGGGGATATCTGGTGAATCGATCACACCATGCAATAAAGTCAAGAACTCGGGAACGATCTCAGCAACACTGTCCGTGATAAATACCTGATTTGAATACAAGTTGATCTTGTTTCGCTGAACCTCTACATTCTCCTTTATTTTGGGAAAATAAAGTATGCCCGTGAGATTGAAAGGATAATCAACATTCAAATGAATATGGAAGAGCGGTTCTTCGAAGGTCATTGGATACAACTCACGATAAAACGTTGCGTAATCCTCTTCTTTGAGGTCTACGGGCGCTTTCGTCCATGCCGGTGTGGTATTGTTGATCTGATTGGGAACCTGAATGGCAATTCGTTTAACATTTCCGTTCTCATCCTTTTCCCCTTCAGGTGAATCGATATATTCGGTTTTCGTGTCGAAGAAGATCGGAATCGGCAAGAACTTACAATACTTGTTCAAAATCCCATCGATCCTGCTCTTTTCCAGGAACTCTTCTGCGTCGTCAGCGATGTAGAGTATGATATCTGTTCCTCTGTCTTCTTTTTCGATCTCCGTGATGGTGAATTCCGGTGATCCATTACTTTCCCATTGTACGGCCTGTGCACCCTCTACTCTCGACAGGGTACGGATCTGAACCTTTTCTGCCACCATAAAAGCCGAATAGAATCCAAGTCCGAAATGACCAATGATCTGCTCAGCACCTTCTTTGCCCTTGTATTGCTGAACGAATTCCTCTGCACCGGAAAAAGCGATCTGGTTGATATACTTATCGATCTCCTCGGCTGTCATTCCACTTCCACGATCACGAATGGTTAGGGTTTTGGCTTCTTTGTCAAGAATGACTTCAACCTGAAGATCTCCCATCTCCCCTTTGTATTC
>JBKCAB010000662.1:0-1780 GCA_046307935.1 Bacteroidota bacterium
CGTTTGCTTAAGCTTTTCGGCCTGTTTTACATCTTGGCTGGCAGAACCGCTGCAACCTGTGAGTGTTACGTTGAGGAACAATACACTTCCGATTAGAAAAGAAATGGACTTCATATGATCATTTTTACGATTAATTGCTTCAATACTTTTCTCAGTAATTGATTTTGCAAACTGCTTTTAATAGATTCAAATCGAATTCAATAACTCCGGCCGGTATTCAAAATGCATGGTATCATAGTGGTACCAGTTGCCTCCCCAAATGAATCCGTATTTTTCAAAGATGGCAACCAGCTCGTGAGGAATTTTATTCTTGTATTTGAGAATCACGTTTTCATTCTTGCAGCCACAATCCCATTGCCAGTAATGCGAAAAAGACGTATTGATATCGATCGTCATACCAAAACTGTGCATACTTAATCGGTTGGTCCCACTGATCAGCCGCCAGTTGAAAGTTCCACCGATATTTTGTAGATATTGTTTAAACTCAGGATGCTTATCCAACTCTTTGGAGAGTGAATCCACCTTTAAATGGATATTGTTCTTCCGGGTGATACGAATCGATTGATTGACCAAAGTGGGGCACCATTTAACAGTAGCTAACTGACTAGCAACTGCCTCTTTCGATTGTCCGTAGATCTTTTTGAAGAACGCTTCATGACGAATTCTACCCGGATCCACAAATTCCTTTGGTATCTCACGATTTGTGCTGTACGTCCATTTGAACATGTCCTCAATATCCGGGTTATCCAGTAATTCCTGAGGCCCCTTTTCTTTTCCATCATCGTAGACCATTTTCGTGTTATCGGAGAAAAGGACGTGATTATCCTTATATCCGATTACATCCGGATACCATTTCATCAACTTCAACACGTTCTTCGGGATACTGTCAACCGCTGTCGACTTTTGGCGTACGGCTACAGATTTTATTTCTGTTGTGCTTTTCTCCTGCTTTGGTGAACTACAACAGAGGAAAAGCAGCACTGACAGTAAAAAAGACATCTTATTCAAACGATTTGATCAACGCGATATTTGCTTTTTCAATTTTACTGAGCATACCTGTTACGTCATTGTAAGTCGGTTCATACCAGGGCTGATCACTGAAATGATCGATCATATCGCGCGTTTTGAAGATGTAACCGTGCCGTGCAAAGATCTCGTTACGCATGATCTTTAGTTCCCGTCTGGTCATTGAGGAGAGTTCTTCAGGAGATAGCTGGCGCGAGGATGCTTCCGGATAAAATCCATATCCGTATGCCGGTCCGGAAAAGGAATTGTTTTTGGCAGGTCCAGGATATGCATTCTTTTCTTGACTGTTCTCTTCTTTGAGACGCTCGATCTCTTGTTCCTTTGCCTCAAGCTCCTTTTTGAGCATTTCTTCTTTTTGTGCGTTCAATTCGGCCTCTTGTTGTTCAAGCTTCGATTCGAGCGCCTTTAATTGGCTATCTTCTTCACTGTTTCCTGAACAACTGCAAAGAACAAGCGGCAGCGTTAAGACAAAGAAAAAAGGTCTCATTTTGTTCATTATTTTTCTCTTAAATTCTGAATGATCTGTTCAATCGCAACGTTAAACGAAATTATTTGGACAACTCCTTGAATACTTCCCAATGGTAGCCAGGAGTTTCCTGACCCTCATCCATCCAGCCTTTATAAACGGTTATCCCCTTCTCGGAAGGAGCTGCATAGAAATAATCACCTGCACCGGCCCAAAACGCTCCACAGGAAGCAATGGAATTTTTTCCGCCAATGTCCTCAATTTCTTCGACATTACCGACAATATTAG
>JBKCAB010000663.1:0-1665 GCA_046307935.1 Bacteroidota bacterium
GGAATAATAGAAATCATCTACTATGATGCGCTCACTGTTCGCCTGACGTATAATCCTAATCTTTAATTGTCCGGCCGATACAGAGATCGGTGACACAAAGGAGTGTGTAAAAGATTCCCAGTCATTAGAAGCATTCAAAAAAGCAGAATTTATTGCTGGACTCACAAGCGTCCACGATGTTCCTCCATTCGTTGAATATTCTACACCCCAGTTCGGCATAATAGTATATGCACGTACCTTAAATCCGAATCCTGTTACTTGTTTTGTACCATTATAGGTTAATAGCAATTGGTTGGTTGCCGGTGATGAATTTAATCGCCACGCATAAGTGCCCAAAACGGAAGGACTCTGGTTTACCGGTGCCATCGTTTCGCGCAAACCTTCACTAACCGCATTGATTACCCAATCACTTTCTGAATAACTGTGGTTGGAATAACTGGTGAGTGCCGCACCGCCTGCTACCCAGTTAGAAGCATTGTCAAAATTGATGAGTTTTTTGTTTACTCCACCTGATACAGTAGCAGTTGCCTGACCATCATTTGCTCCAGAACAGCTTATGTTTGTTCCTGTCACCGAAACGGTAAGTGCCGATGGTAGAGTAACCGTGTAATTATCAGATGTTAAAGCACAACTACCCGCATTGCTAATTTGAACAGTATAAGTTCCGTTTGTTGTAGCAGTATAAGTCGAGGAAGTTGCTCCTGAGATCGCTGTTCCGTTAAGGTACCATTGGTAACCCGTCACTCCTGCTGTGGCTGAAGCCGTCAATACTTCATTCACAGTTGCTCCGCAGGCTACCTGACTTCCTGTGATCGTAACCATCAACGGTCTTCTTACGGTAATTGTTACAGTTTGAGCCGTTCCGAGACATCCGCCAATGGCTGCTGTTGGAGTCACAGTATAGGTAACCGTTTGATCGACAGATGCTGAAGTAGAACTATTGGTCAGGACATCCGTCAAAGTTCCAGAAGTCTGATTGGTGATGCTTTCACCATCAACTGTAGACGAAGTGGTAGCAACCCACACATAACTAGAAGCAACACTCGAAGTGAATGCCAATCCAACCGCATCGCCACTACAGATCGTTAGTGAAGAAGCAGATGTCATTGCCGGTGCCGCATTATTGGTCAAAACCAATTCATCAAACACGACACAAGGTCCGTCTGTTACGGTCCAACGCAAGGTAGCCGAAGTACCCGCAGGTATGCCGGTTACAGCGGAAGTAGGAGATGATGGAATAGTTACCGATGCAGTTCCTGAAATCACTGTCCAAAGTCCAGTACCCGGTGAAGGAGTATTTCCAGCCAAAGTGAATGATCCACTACCACACTGTGCCTGATCAGGTCCGGCATTTGCGGAAACTGTTGGCGGCGTAATGGAAATGACCGCAGAACCTTCAGGTCCCCAACAACCTGCGGCGGAACGCGCTCGGAAGTAATACGTACCGGATGCACTAACCGTCTGTGTATTGCCAGGCGTTGCAGTAGACGTGCCTCCGGAGGTAGTTCCCTGCCAGTATATTGTACCGCTTGAACCATTTGCTGCTGTAAGAGAGGTAGATCCGCAGAAAGATCCAGAAGATGGATTCACAACAACTGCATTCGGCAACGGGTTCACCGTTATGGTCAAACTATTGGAAGTTGCAGGAGAACCGGTCGAACATGG
>JBKCAB010000664.1:0-6788 GCA_046307935.1 Bacteroidota bacterium
CCCGTCAACAAACTCACAAGGACACCAACCGATACATAGATCAAAATGATCGACAGCCCATACAACAACGCATTCATGATCGCCTTTTTCCTACTGCCCGATTGTTTCGTGAAAAAGGTCACCGTCATGGGTATCATCGGAAAAACACAAGGTGTGAACAACGCTGCAAAACCCCAGACAAATCCTGTCAGGAAGATCAGCCATATATTGATATCCTTGACATTCCCGGGCTTATCCTCCGGAAAAACCTCTTCCTGAATCGCTGGAGTATCACCTACTGAATTATCGCGTGAAACGGCAGTATCTATTGCTGTGAGGGAATCGGATCCTGCTCCGCTTGATGGGTCAACAGCAGCACCTGGCACCGGCTTAAAACCGGAAACTTTGATCTTTGCCTCTTGATCTGGTGGAAAGATGCACCCATTCTCGTCACAGATCTGAAACGAGTATTCGAAAACAAGGTCGAACGCTTTGTCAGTCAGCACTTCGATTTTCTGTTTAAAAACAGCTTTCTTTTCAAAATAGATCGAAAGACCCAATTCGTCGTTGTGTTTTTTTGGTGGAAGCCCATCGATGAGCTTTCCGATCGGCTTAAAATCAGACGATTTAGGAAAAATGAACGTTGTGGGAATACCGGTGAAATCTGCTTTTTCCGGATCATGTGTTACAGAAAAAACATGCCAGCCATCCTTCAGCTGTGCGGTGGCGACAATGTTAGCAAAACGGTCGTCCACCTTTTCCAGAGTGAATTTCCATGAAATTTTATCGTCCCATCCTTGTGCTTTGACAGAATCAAAAGTGGCAACACACAGCATGAATGCCGACAGTAGCCATAAAAAGAGGTTTTTCATCATGATGGATCAATCCTTATTTAGTTGAATAGTAAAATGTTCATCGGTTGGTGGCAAGCACTGGGTCGAATTGCAAGCCATGTATGTTACCGTACCAGTGAGCACAGTGCTTGATCGGACCGAAATGCGCTGCGTAAACTCCACCTGATGTTCGAAGTAATCAAGTAATGCCTCGAAATTATCATCGTATTCCTGAATTGGCTTGGGCTCATCCACCTTGCCGATGAGCTTATACGATTTATTGGGATCAAACTGAAAAGTCGTGGGCACCGGACCAATATCATTCGCTATGTGCTGACTGTAAAGATGCCAACCATCGGCAAGCTCTGCGTTAAGCTTTAACAGCCCCGCTTTCTGATCGTATTCGAACGACCAACTCACGCGTGACTGAGCCTCAGCTTTAGAGGAAAAAAAGCATAAAAAAACAAAAATGGCTAACTTCATTCCGTTGACAGTAACGAACCGAAATTAACCATTTAATTTAATAGATGCACTAAGAATTAGGACATGATCCTTGTATTCCTAAAACAGAAATCGGGATCACCGAACTTTTCCATACAATCAAATTCGCACCTCTTCAATGCGTCCAATGGGAATCCACACACCACCTTTCAAACAGATGAACCTTGTTCCTGCTGCCCAAATTGTCGTGTGGACGCTTTTCGGTCCTGAATCATCATGGAAGATTATAGAAACTTTCGTCCGGAAAGTATTTCCGAGTCGGGTTGCATCAGCGATTTGCTTTAACAAATTCGGATGCTGCTCAACAACAACAGGCGCTTTGAACGTAAGATTAGGGATCATTTCCTTTTCGATCAGTTCAGGCTTCACAATAGTCTCTCCTCTCATAGTTCCACAGTTTAAAGTTCAATCGAAATATAGGAAATTTCGCACGAATAAACTAATGGAAAATGAAAATTCACAACGGTTTGTTGAAAATTCATCAAGAACATATGAAGATTATTTAAAACCCAATACTCCAGCGCGCAAACGGAGCGGCTTGCAGATCAGCAAACAGACCCTTCTCAAACATGAATTTACCAGTCATTGCAATCATTGCTGCATTGTCAGTGCAATATTCGAATTTAGGGATATACACATTCCATCCGCGCCTATTCCCCTCTTCGATCAACCGATTTCTTAATCCACTATTTGCTGACACGCCGCCTGCGACTGCGACCTCGGTGATCTTAAGATCTGATGCAGCTTTGATAAGCTTATGAAATAGAATATCGATCACGGTACGCTGCACGGAGGCGCACAGATCGTTCAAGTTGTTTTGAACAAAGTTCGGGTCTTCTTTCACCCATTTTTCAAGTGAATACAGAACCGACGTTTTAAAACCGCTAAAACTGAAGTCATATCCCTCTATTCTGGGTTTGGCGAATTGGAAAGCATCCGGATCCCCTGTTTTTGCATGACGATCGATCATCGGACCTCCCGGGTATGGAAATCCGAATAGTTTTGCCGCCTTGTCGAATGCTTCACCCGCTGCATCATCAATAGTAGATCCGATGACCTCCATATCCAGTGGACCACGGACAAGCACCAACTGTGTGTGTCCACCTGACACCGTGAGACACAAAAAAGGAAATGAAGGAGGTTTCTTCCCTTCCTCTTCAATAAAATGAGCCAAGACATGCGCCACCATGTGATTCACATCAACCATAGGGATGTTAAGCGCCATCGAAAATGACTTGGCAAAGGAAGTTCCCACGATCAATGATCCCATTAATCCGGGACCTCTTGTAAAAGCAATCGCATCGAGCTCTTCTTTTTTTACACCGGCCTTTTTCAATGCTGCATCGACAACTGGAATGATATTCTGCTGATGCGCACGACTAGCCAACTCAGGAACCACTCCTCCATACTGTTCGTGCACCTCCTGTCGGGCAATGACATTGGAAAGTATGGTGTTATTTTTGAGGACCGCCGCAGAGGTGTCATCACAGGATGATTCGATACCTAGGATTATTGTGTCTTTTTGACCCAAGTTTGTTTAAGTTTGTAGTGCAGATGGCAAAAATACTGAAAATATCAGGCAGGATATTCGGTCTTTTGGTTGAATGGTTACTCATTCTGCTCACGGTATTTGCATTCGCCATCCGCACATCCCCCGTACAAACCTATTTAGCACGATTAGCAACAGAATTCTTGTCGAAAGAACTGCATACCACTATCCGTATAGATGCCGTGTCGATTGTTTTTATTGATCAGATAGCGCTTGATGGCATCTTTATCCTCGACCAAAAGCAGGATACTTTAGCTGACATAAAACGCATTTATATCGGTATTAACGAACTGGATCTCAACAAAAGAAAACTTGGATTCTCAAAAGCGGAGATCGAAAAAGGAAATATTCATATCAGCCGGGATTCGTTGACAGGAGATTTCAATTATTGGTTTCTTACAGATTACTTCTCCTCCTCTGAGGTTTCGGAAGAAAAAAAGGAACCGTTTGAAGTTACGTTGACTGAGTTAGCACTCGAGGGCATTCAATTCAGATACGATGACTTTACGAAAGGCTATTCTTCGAGAGGCATGGACTTTGACCATCTGAAAGTGAATGATCTCTCTCTTGTTGCACGAAATTTCAAACAGAGCAAAGAAGACTTTACTTTCCGCCTTGCGGCATTGTCCGCCACGGAACAATGTGGATTTGTGATTAAGCGACTGAACAGCGATGTAGCAATAGGCAGTTCAGGGATCCGTCTTGACGGACTTTACCTCGGTACCAGCAGGTCGGAATTGGTTGCCGATCGATTGTACCTTCTCTATGATGATCCCGATGACTTCCAGCACTTTACAGACAGCGTTAGCTTTGATGTACTGCTTAAGCCGAGTCGCCTATCCATGGCTGATGTTGCCATTTTTGCGACAGCGCTCCATGGAATGAATGAGGTAGTACGTCTGGAAGGCGCCATCAGCGATCCCGTAAATCGCTTGAAAATCAGCGATCTTAACTTACAGATCGGGAAAAAGACTCAGCTCAAAGGCGACTTCAGACTACCCGATTTCCGGGATCTAAAGAACCAGACCTTCTCACAGCGCATACAATATGCCTATGTGGATCTGGAAGACCTCAAAAAGATTCGCTTACCGGAAAGCTCTGCTCAAAAGCACCTTACTTTCGATAAATTCCTGGACAGATTGGGTTACTTTAAAGCCAGAGACCTCAAGTTCGACGGAAGCTACCAACAATTTGCGCTTGCTGCAGATCAGATCACTACACGCCTCGGTACCGTTCGAATGGGCAACGGCATTCTATTCACGAATGATCTGAGGAATCGCACACTTTATTTTGATCGGTCAGCAGCTTCGACCTACGATGTGAAACTTGAGAACTTTAACTTGGGAGGGTTATTGGACAATCGTGATTTCGGCATTGTCGACGGTACTTTCTTTTTGGCCGGTGAAGCAAAAAGCAATGCAGCAATAAAATTCAATTCGATAGAGGGCAATGTGAATCGGTTTGATTATCTGAATTACGCCTACCGTAACATAACGATCGCGAAAGGAAGCCTGGTCGACAATGTACTGAATGCTGTGGTCGATGTTCGAGATGATAATTTGAATCTCTTATACGATGGATTCATCGACTTTAACGGTGACCAGCACATGAAGTTCAGCATTGATTTGACGGAGGCATTGCTAACCAACCTCAACATTTCAGCATCCAACAGTTCAAAACTCAAAACGAATTTCAACGTGGACATAAAGGGCAAAGATCCGAATACAATGTCAGGAACGGTTAATTTCGATGGAATTGTTTACCAGGAGGGTGATAAAGTGATCGCACTCAATGCCATTGAACTCAAGGTAGAGAGAAGTCTTTACGAAGACCGTTTCATCGTTCGAAGTGAAGTAGGAGACTTTGCATTGAAGGGAAAGGTAGATTTCTCAACGATCGTGTCTGATTTCACCTATCAGTTTGAAAAGGTCTTTCCAGGTTTGATCAACAATGTTTCAACACTGTCGAAAAAACCAATAAAGAGAAATCCAAGTGTATTCAGTTATGACCTCACCGTGAAGGATGCAGACGATTTCCTGGCCATTTTTGCTCCTGACCTCAGCATATCCGCTGGTACGAACCTTTCGGGCAACTATGATGGAAAGTTGGAGAACTTTACCATGAAACTCAATTCCCAAGAAGTCAGCTATCTTGACTTCGTTTTTCACGATGTTGCAGTCGACCAGAAACTAACCTCACAGAACATCATAGCAGATTATAAGGTGAAGGCATTCAACTATGGAGATTCCATAAAGCTCGACAACCTGCTCTTTCAAACTACAGGAGAGCGAAATGTGCTCGTATCTGAGCTCGTCTGGAACCCCGAAACAAGCAATGAATCGGACATCCAGTGGACTACAACCATTGTCGATAATTCTCAGATCAACATTCAATTGCAACCATCCTATTTTTCGATCAATGAAATGCGGTGGGATGTTGAGAAACAATCTGATATGCAGATAACCAAATCAGACATCCATATCGGAAAATTCAGGCTTTCAAGAGATAAACAATTCATTTCGCTCGACGGTTGTATTTCACGCAACGATGCTGACAAACTCAATCTCCGGATCAACGAGCTGGATCTGAACGAGGTAGCTGCACTGCTTGGCTTAGGAATCAAACTCGAGGGCACAGCCAGCGGATGGGGCTATCTTTCCAATCCCTATACTGACCTCACCTACATGGGGGATGCATCCATCCTCGGATTATTCGTGAACGATCAGGAAGTTGGTGATGTTTTTGTGCAATCGCAGTGGAACAAAGCATCTGAAAGTGTCGGAATTATGGGCGACCTGATGTACCGGGGCAATCAGACTTTTGAATTTGCCGGCAATTACTTCACGGAGCGCGAAACAGACAACTTAGACCTTTCACTCCTTTTTGATCATACCGATATTCAGTTCACGAATGCCTTTTTGGATCCTGATGTGATTTCAAATATCCGCGGTGAATTGAACGGTTCACTCTCCGTTAGCGGAACACCTGATTTCCCCAAGCTCGAGGGTCGGGTGAACTTACAAGGCGGAAATGCAAAGATCGAGATGCTCGGTGTGAACTTCGGATTCGACGGGCAGATCATTTCCGACGAATACGGTTTTTACATCAACAACATGCCGGTAAGTGATGAAGAAGGAAATACAGGATCATTGATCGGTTCGGTTTACCATGAACAATACCAAGACTGGAATTTTGATCTGCAGGTTGACCTTGAAGGAAGAGGCAATGTGTCAGAAAATCCTTTCTTCTCATGGGCACCTTCCTATGAATTGCCTGAACGTTTCCTTGTCATGAACACATCCTATAAGGAAGGTGTGGCTTATTATGGGAAAGCTTATGGAACAGGATCAGTGAACATCTTCGGTTCGGCAAATAATTTGGACATCACGGTTGACTTAAAAACCCATCGAGGTACCAGGATCAATTTCCCGATGTACGGGGTAAGCGAGATCTCTGAGGAGAACGATTTCGTGCGGTTCCTTGATAAATTAACCACCATCAACATTCCTGAACCAAAGATCGACTACACGGGGGTTGAGCTGGACCTTAACTTCAGGGTGACTCCAGAGGCAAAACTGCGCATTGTTTTCAATGAAGAATTGGGTGACGAGATCAATGCCAGTGGATCAGGTGACATTTCCATGAAAATGGATAATCTTGGTGACCTCAAGCTAGAAGGAACCTACCGACTGGGTAAGGAAGGAGTCTATAATTTTGCGATGGGGCCCATCAAACAACCGTTCTACATTCAGGAAGGCGGAACCATAACATGGACAGGAGACCCCTACAATGCCAATGTCAATCTTCGCACTTTTTATAAGGTCAATGCCAGTCTTGCGGAAATTTCTCCGGACGAATTACAGGGAACAGCCAACGTAAACAACCAGGAGATCCTGTGCTATCTCGTGTTGACAGAGTCGCTTTTT
>JBKCAB010000665.1:0-649 GCA_046307935.1 Bacteroidota bacterium
GAAAATCGAAGCTTTATGCGCTAAAAAGGGCTTATCTCACAACGGGTAAGGCCATGGTATTGACCACGCTCATTCTGTGCGCGGGATTCATGCTGTTAGTATTCTCCAGCTTCATGGGAACCTTCTTCATGGGCGTGATGATGAGTGTAACGTTGTTCGTTGCTTTGGTTGCCGACCTCACGCTCCTTCCGGTGCTATTGATTCTCTTTTACAAGGTCAAAGAGAAGAAGTGATCACTTGCCCTCCAGTGCCAGACGACTGCGCTTATATCCGTAGAGGAAATAAATAATCAGTCCAAATCCAAACCAGACTACAAACCAGAACCAGTTGGATGCACTCATTCCTGTAAGAAGGTACATACAGGTTGATAATCCGAGTAGCGGTATCAACGACCATTCCTTGAAGAATGCGAAGATCGAGAGTACCGGTAGTAAAAGCCAGAAAACCAGGGATGATATGTTGAGCGTAAGGTTCACCCCCTCACTTGAAAGGTCAAGGAGACTAGCAAAATAGTTGGGAAAGATCAGATGAACTAACATGAATGTAAACAGCACGATGATCGGGAACAGGTAGCGGGAATTGATGTAAACAAGGTGAAATTTGCCGGGTTCTTTGTCTTTTTTTGGAAGGAGTAAAACACCGCCACAAA
>JBKCAB010000666.1:0-2509 GCA_046307935.1 Bacteroidota bacterium
TACTGGATACTACTATTTCCGAACTTCTCAACCTGCACGAGTACGCCAAAAATGTTGTTCAGAAGCCAATTGACATTTTTACAACTTCCGAACTTGCAGCAGAGCTTCTCAAATTAGATCTCGCTCCATCGAAACTGGATATAGGAAAGCTAGCCAGTGAGTGGCTCAACGAACATGATCAATATAATTCGAAATCAGAATTTCTGCGTAGCAAACTAGCGGGTTTTGTCGCAACAAGTGGAAATGGAGTTGAACCAAGAGATGTTGTTCTGTATGGATTTGGACGCATCGGGCGACTTGCAGCCCGTGAGCTCATCAAACAAGCCGGTAAGGGACAACAGTTACGTCTCAGGGCGATCGTCACCAGGGGAAATGCCGATGCCGATATCGTAAAACGTGCTTCTCTTCTCCGCAATGATTCTGTTCACGGTGCATTCAAAGGAACTGTAATTGAAGATCTTGAAAATAAGTCATTGATCATTAATGGTCAGATCGTTCGAATGATCGACGCTAGTAATCCCGAGGATATTGATTACACACAATATGGAATTGATAACGCCTTGATCATAGATAATACCGGAGTCTTTACTAATCGTGAGGCGCTTGCCAGACATTTGAAAGCAAGGGGAGCTGCAAAAGTGCTACTGACTGCCCCCGGTAAAGAGATCCCGAATGTAGTTTACGGTATTAATCAGGACACCTTGGACGTTGAAAATGAAACCATTTTTTCAGCTGCATCTTGTACAACGAATGCCATTTCTCCGGTAATAAAGGTGGTTAACGACAGATTCGGTGTGAGTAAGGGCCATATTGAAACGGTACATGCCTATACCAATGACCAGAATCTTTTGGACAATATGCACAAGAAACCAAGAAGGGGTCGCTCCGCTGCGATCAATATGGTGATCACATCAACTGGTGCGGGTAGCGCAGTAACAAAGGTGATTCCGGACATGAAAGACAAATTAACAGCGAATGCTGTTCGTGTACCCACACCAAATGGTTCATTGGCCATTCTAAGCCTTGAACTCAAGAAAACTACCTCAGTTGACGAAGTGAACGCTGTCCTCAGAGAAGCCTCTTTGAACGGAGATCTTGTGAACCAGATCTTTTACTCCTACGACCCTGAGCTGGTTTCCAGCGATATAATTGGAAATACTTGTTGTTCAGTCTACGACTCGCACGCAACGATCGTTTCTCCGGATGGAAAGAATGTGGTGCTCTACACCTGGTATGATAATGAATTTGGTTATACGAAGCAAGTTATCCGACTGGCCAAACACATTACTAAAGTACAACGTAAGATCTATTACTAATCTGCGTAATTCCATAAAAAAAAAAGGAGGCATCTTTAAATGCCTCCTTTTTTAATTTTAGTGCTCTCCGCAGTGCAACGTGTAGAGCGTATCATTAACCATATACTGTCCGCTGCTTTCGAGATTTTCGAGCTCCTCTCCACATTTCTCACCCAAAGAGATCTCCTGATTCCCTTTATCATAATGGCATTCTGCACATTTATTCTTATTGCAGGAAACCAAAGAGATACTTCCTGTAGACAATGCCAGTAGACTTAAAAAAACATACTTTTTCATACTAATTTAATTTAGAGTTATTGATTTGATACATAAAACTTACATAGATATTCCTGCCGGGAAAAGGCAAGGCGATGTTCTTTAATCTTGATAAATGATCGATATAGCTTGTGTTTAATAAATTCCTTACCCCCGTTTTTATTTGAAGCCGCTGACCATTTGAAAAATACCAACCTCCCTCTAGTCCAAAATTTATGACCGAAAAGGATGGTGTTTCTGTTTCAAAGGTTGCCACTCTTTGCTGCGCGAAGAAATAATTATATTGAAATGCCACCTGATCCAATCTGAACTTTCGTTTCATATTGAATTCGATCTTAATTAGCGATGAAATTCTGGTCGGAGGAATCATGGCAACATTTATGTCCTGACCTAGAATTTCCACATAGGAGTAGCTCAATTCAGCATGCAACCAGTGGGCAAAATGTGGGTGATAATGTATGGATGCATCTGCCCCATATGAAATTCCAGTGCGCAATTGTTCAAATTGAAATGTTGGCATTCCATCAATGATCGTGTCGAGCGGATTGAGATAGATGTAGTTGGCCAAAACGCTGCCGAATGGATTGATCATGAATTGAACATGTTCCCGATCTAGCTGGTAGGTCAGATCTAGCTGGGAAGATCGCTCTGAAAGCAATGAAGTATCTCCGATCTCATAACGCAAAGCTCCATGATGGTAGCCGTTCGACAGAAGCTCTGATAAATGCGGAGCTCGAAATCCGGAAGAGATGTTTGCCCTGAACGTATGGTCTTTATGGTTCCAGACTGCTCCGGCACTGTAATTTAAACCTCCAAATGAACGAGCCAAGGATGATATTCCTTCAAATTGTTCCAGACTTTCGATCCTTCGGACATCGTAGCGTACACCAGCTTGGAGGTTCCATCTCCTTTTTGAAAAATAAAGTATACTGTAGATG
>JBKCAB010000667.1:0-911 GCA_046307935.1 Bacteroidota bacterium
CTTACGCATTTTGGCAATAGCGTGCGACACAAGCTCTTCAGCATACAACGTAACTAAAGGTGTATCCGAATGCTTGGCTACGAGGTCACCTGCGGTTTTTACCTCATCCTCAAGGAAACCTCTTTCCCGCATCCATTCGTCATTGAAGATCTTACCCACATATCGGCTGCCATGATCATGGAAAAGTACCACAACCACATCATCTTCGTTCAGCTCATCTTGGAGCTGTAACAGCCCCTTGATGGCAGCACCTGCCGAATTACCTACAAAGATTCCCTCTTCCCTGGCCAGCCTCCGCGTATAAACGGCTGCATCCTTGTCTGTTACTTTTTCGAAACGGTCAATGATATCAAAATCAACGTTCTTTGGAAGTATATCCTCCCCGATCCCTTCGGTTATGTAGGGGTAGATCTCATTTTCATCAAAGATCCCCGTTTCTTTGTATTTCTTGAATACGGATCCATATGTGTCGATGCCCCAAACTTTAATGTTTGGATTCTTCTCTTTCAAATAGCGGCCGACCCCTGAAATAGTACCCCCCGTTCCGACGCCAACCACAAAATGCGTAACCTTGCCTTCTGTTTGTTCCCAAATCTCTGGTCCTGTAGATTCATAGTGCGCCTGACGATTCGACAGATTGTCATATTGATTGACATACCACGAATTCGGGATCTCTGTAGCCAATCGTCTTGAAACAGAATAATAGGACCTTGGGTCATCCGGTTCCACCGCAGTAGGACATACCACTACCTCGGCTCCCACGGCCCTCAGAATATCCATTTTCTCCTTGGACTGCTTATCGTTGAGGACGCAGATCAGCTTGTAGCCTTTAATAATACATGCCAACGCCAACCCCATCCCGGTGTTTCCCGATGTTCCTTCGATAACGGTTCCTCCTGGTGTCAACAATC
>JBKCAB010000668.1:0-4709 GCA_046307935.1 Bacteroidota bacterium
GATTAAGGATACAAAACCCGGACTAAAGCGAATTCAAAGCCTTGCTTTTTGGTTCTTGAAACTGGTGCTGAGCCTGTCGAAGCAGCAAGAAAAAGAACATCAGATACAACCAATTTTAAAAACGAGTAATTATGAAAACAACATTTCTTGCAGTAGCGGTCCTGTTAGGATCAGCCTGCGCAGCACAGATCGGTGTGATCACCCTTCCAAAAAGAGCAAAAGAAGTACCTGTCGGTCAATGGTATACTGTGCAGGACAAGCATCACCAGAACAATGTACTTTTTTACGCTGAAAAAGATGTGGTTTTTGCCAAGCTCTATCAGATGCTGGAAGATGAAGGTCTTTTTTTCGAACAATTTGAACTGGACGAACAAAACGCAAAGTACTGGACGGCCGAAAAGGAAAATGGATTTACTTCTTTTATCTACCTGATTCCGGATGATGGAACTTATTTCTGGATCAATGTAGTTACGCCGTTTGAGTAGCTTTCACAGCAACATGAACAGGATCACCCGGCCTTGCATGAGCTGGTTTTCGAACCGAACCAAAACGCGTCATTTTAGAGGAAGCCCAAACGGATCACCGATAAAATAGCGTATTGGGAGGAGAGAAAAGAGTCCGGCCAATATTGAGATCGATTAAGGATACAAAACCCGGACTAAAGCGAATTCAAAGCCTTGCTTTTTGGTTCTTGAAACTGGTGCTGAGCCTGTCGAAGCAGCAAGGAAAAGAACGTCAGATACAACCAATTTAAAAACAAATAATCATGAAAGCCATATTTTCCCGCTACGGCGGAAACATCATCAAGATCGGACAAGGCAAGGCCGGTCACCTAAATCTTCCCGAGGATCAGTCGCTCGACAATATGCTCGATCATCACGCGATCAGTCCGATTCCCAGCGTCATCTACCTTACCTCCTATGTTGAACAACCGGAGTTCATGGGGAACTATCGCACCTTACCCCCGGGAACAACCTACCTCGGTGAACTGGATCACGAGTTCATGGATGTTATGTTTCAGTTCTCCTTACGTACGTTCAGTAAGGTGTATGTTGGTAGACATCACTATCCGAATGTGTACAGTGTATTCATCCGCACGGATTATGACTGCCTGAGTGGAATCTGGGACCTGGATCGTGATGAACGAAATCCCGGCTATGATTACGTGCTGACGTTCTTTTTCAAAGGCCTAAAGGAGGAATTTACCGATGTGCGGGCGTCTCCCGAACAATTGGAGATGCTTTTGATCCTGCTCACCTACCACATGGGCCTCAACAATTCGGAGGTGATCTTCACCCCATCTAAAACCTGGATCGGTAAGCTCATTCGCAAGGAATTTCCCCCTGAACTGAAGGAATTCATTGAAAATGGGCCCAATGATGCAGCTATTGAACAAATGATGCAGCAATATATGGAACGGCTAACCGATCGGATGGAGTAGTGTGTTGGCAGCCATTAGCTCATATGACCATCGAAAACAATGGCGGGAGGGAATCGATCCAATCTGCAGTCAGTTGGAGTCTCAAAACTACGAAATGAGGAAACGATGGATGAAATAGATCGCACACAAGCACAAGATCACCAACATTGATTACAAACTTTTATAAAAACCCTGATTATGAAATTACTCTTTTTTGCAGCCATTTTTCTTGGATTTGTTCAGCGCTATGCGGAATATGAGATCATCGTGAATGGGAGCGTCACTAATGATTACGTTTACAGAGATCGACCGAATTCATTCGTTGTCAAAGGTGCGGACGCGGCAAGTATTAAGCTGTCTTCACCCCAGGCCACCATGAAACTGCAAGGTGGTAAATACGTTTTGACGCTTGAAAAAGATTACGAGGAGATCATTGTTTTGGTAACTTATTTCCAAAAAGGAGAGCACAGCCAGCTCGGTTATTACAAATTCCGGGTAATTTAGCCTTGAATGCTAACAATTTGGTTCTGGAAAATAGATCGCGCCAATGCAGTCGGCTTATGTGTATAAGGCCGATACATAGTGCAAGTTGAACGGTACTATTGAAGAAGCGGTGATGTATGCGATCTGGAATTAAATCAGTATATTTGTAACATACAAGTTACTACCACTATGAACAAGTTTATACTCATTCCAGTTTTTTTCTCTTGGTTTTTTTCTTTTGGACAGGATTACGGTACTGGACTAATCAAGGATAAAAAAGCTTACGCAAAAATAACGTTAGCCGATCGTCCCTTGGGCTATGGTGATGGTTTGCCTTCAAGAATTAACCTCAAGAATTATCTGCCACCGATTGTCAACCAGGGTTCTGAAAATACGAGTGTTGCCTGGGCTTCTACCTACTACGTAGCAACTATGGAATATGCCATTCTTCAGGGAATTACGAATCAGAACGAGATCCGTGCCAATGCATTTGATCCGTATTACACCTATATGAGTTGCACAAACAATAACGATTATTTCGATTGTAGCGATGGATTATCAATGACTGAGCCTGCTCAATGGATGGTGGAGAATGATCTGAAGCGTTTCGCCTACAACAAGTTGGAATGTGGATATAGGATCAGCAAGCGGAATAAACCGAGTAATTCGTTACTCGATATTACGTCTTGTTACCGATTGATAGATGAATCTTCAACGCAAGAGGAAAACCTGACTGCGATGAAGAGAGCTTTATCCAATAAGCATCCTTTGTTTGTTGGAATTGATATCTACTCAGATTTTTACGATATTACAAGTGATGGTTTATACACATCTTTAACCGGTGTAGATTTATATGGATGGCATGCTATGGCGATGATTGGGTATGACGATGATCTGTACGGTGGTTGTTTTATTCTTGCTAATTCATGGGGTGAAAATTGGGGTAACGGTGGTTTGTTGTATGTCAAATACGATGATTTCTTCGAATTGGATCCTCTCGCACTGTATTTTGAAACGAGTCTGAGATCAAGAGGAACAGGAAGTGGATGCGTGTACGGGGATTGTGAGGACGGCTTTGGGCGTTACGTTTACAGTAACGGTGACGTCTATGAAGGGGATTTTACCGAAGGAAAAAGAGGAGGATACGGCTTTTATCTCTGGACATCGAAAGAACATTTCGGTGGCGAGTGGATGTCAGATAATCGCCATGGATCCGGGTATTACATGGCTCCCGGAACACTTACTGAAGGTTATTGGAAGGACGGTGTTTACAACGGTTGGGATTTGGTTGAAAACACATTGGTCAATGATGATAGGGTCGAGAAGCCTGAAGATCTCTATGTGATCTACAATGAAACAGAAGCTTACGAATTATTGGCTAAAGATGGGAACCTAGATCGTGTCGAAAACTTAAATGTCACGGAATGTGTGTACGGGGATTGCGAAGACGGATTTGGAATTTACCAAAGTGGTACTAGCTGGATCTATGCCGGACAATGGAAGGACGGTAATCGCCAGGGATACGGAGAGTTATATTGGCTGGGTTTAGAGAGGGGCCATGTGTACGAAGGACAGTTTGTTCAGGGATACCGCGAAGGGACTGGTACCTATTACTTTCCGAGTGGTGATATATATTATGGAGAATGGTTGGAGGGTGATCGCCACGGTCAAGGAGCGATGTTTTACTACGACGGATCAGTATCAGCCGGAGAATGGGTAGACGGAGTCATTCAGGATGACTCAATGGGCTTTGGGAAAAAAGACAAAACACCGCTTAAAGATGTAAACGTAGCCGTTTCGAAGGAGGTGCAGAATCCACCGTTGGCTCAAAAACCACCGGTCAAACCAACGAAGAAAAAGAAGAAATAAAAGGAGGCGCGCAAGCGCCTTTTTTAGTGGTATGCGAGTGGTTTTTGAACAATAGTATGGTGCAAGAACAGGTGGTTGGGGTTCGCGATTTATGCGATATGATCAGCCTTTGCAGAATTGGATCATTGGGAGACAAACAGAATTCCAATGGCAACAAAAACTCACCTCGCGTCAGGAAACCATGGAAGTGGATTGGGGGTGAGGTAGAATTCATATCTTAGGAATATGAAAAATCTATTACTACTTTTTCTATTTTTTTTTACAAACTTTTCCTTCGGACAATCTTCGCTGGATAGTTTGAGGTTGGTTTTGCCGGTGGGGCATAGGTCAGCCATTTCCTCAATATCGTTTAGTCCTGACGGAAAACATGTAATTTCTTATGGACAAGATAATTATGCTACTATATGGGATATCGCATCAGGAAAAGAACTATATAGATTGATAGGTCATACTCAACGAATAACAGACGCTTCTTTTAATTCTTTGAGTAATAAAATCGTTACCTCAAGTGAAGATGGTACAATAAGAGTTTGGAGTGGAAATAACGGTAAATTGATTTTTAAATTAGAGGGGCATGATGAGGAAGTTAATACTGCAAAATTTAGTCCAGATGGTAAATTTATTCTTAGTACTAGCAGTGATAAAACTTCAATTCTATGGGATACTTTTCGTGGTAAACAAGTTTACATTTTAAAGGGACACATTAGACCTGTTAGCGTTGGTGTGTTTAGTCCAAATGGTGAATTGCTATTGACAGCTGGTTACGACAATAAGGCGATTATTTATGAAGTGATTAGTGGAAGGCAAATTTACCAATATGAAGATCATAAGGATGCCGTATTGTATGCAGAATTTAGTAAAGACTCGAAGTATTTTGTTACATCTAGTTGGGATGGTACCGCAAGGGTTTATGACTCGCATACAGGAAGTGAAATTT
>JBKCAB010000669.1:0-593 GCA_046307935.1 Bacteroidota bacterium
CGTGGATCAGTTAGATTCAACCTCAATTATTTCCTCTTTGAAATACACAATTTAATTCAAACTGAAAAGGTCGCAACGAAAAAAAAATGTTGACTTTTTTCGATTTTATCATTTTTTTATACATTCGTGTTCTAAATATAAACCTATGTCACTGCGCGTTATCAGTAAACTTTCGGAATCAGAAAGGCAAGCATTAAAAAAAGGTGTAATTGAGGTCTCAGGCCGTCACATGAACCGAACAGCACTGGGAATTGTTGATGCGATGATCCAACTTTATCCGAAGGCTACTTTCGCTGAGTTAAAAGAAATGATGCCGGACACTCTGAATCCTGCTGCCCCTAAGAATTATCGATCCTTGTTCAAGCCATACACTGAACGCTTATATGGTGTAATTCAACCCGGAAGTATCCGACAGGAATGTCAGGAGCAGGAACTGGATATCAATGCTTCGCATTTTACCGAAGAGTCAGAAATCTTTAGGTCTGCGGACGGTGTTGAAATATTGGTGTCCAAAACATGGGAGTCCTCCGATACTGAAACGGGTCAGCATGACCTTCAAACCTTGATCAACCATGTCGAGCAATATGGTGTGC
>JBKCAB010000670.1:0-1633 GCA_046307935.1 Bacteroidota bacterium
TCATTGAAGATAGCTCGAATATCAGCTTCCACTAAAGTGTAAGCCAAAGAGTCAAAAGGAATGGCTTTTTTAAATCCTATAAATCTCAAGAAACGTGAATAATCTCCCGGTGAGGCATCCTTGAGTTCCAGGTTAATAAAGATCGGTGTATGATCAGGATTAGATACACTCCATTCTTTGATTTCCGCCAATGCCTGCCTGAATGTGCTATAATTGGATTCATAATCTACATCAGCAATGTGCAGCATCTTTAAACCAGGAGACCTCATTAGCGTATCTTTTGTCCGCTGCCGCAAACCAGGAACAAAAAGATTGATCCGTCGCTTTGCGAACCTCCCTCCCTTTGGGTCGTTGTACAAGTCCAATTCCAATCCACGCACTTCAAATTCTGAGAACTGGATAGAAAGAAGTTCATGGCCGTAATCCATACGAACCGGATTCATCTCATTACCAAGCCTCCTTTTAAAACGACTCAAGAACTTTATCACTCCCGGATCCGGCTTCTTCTTGTAACTGTTGTGTGAAGCAATAAAGCGGATATCATTCATCCGGATGGAATCGGGATACTGTGCCGAAACCTGAAACGTAAAAAAGAAGCATACTAAAATGAAACAATAAGCACTGAAACAGGGCATTTTGAGCTTTGAACCCATAAAGTTGATCATTCCTTTCGGGTATTGATGTGGAAACCCAGACCAGCAGAAAGCATCAACTCATCCATGCGCATTGTACCCCCGGGAATGCCGCGCACATTGTTATTCATGTAAGTCAACTCAGCAAAGAAATGGAAGTATTTCCACACATAATAAGATGTTCCGATCTTTGCAGCGAATGACGGACTGGCCGTAGCACCAGATTTCAATGGTACTTGCGCAACCGAAAGTCCGGGCTGGAATCCGACATAGTTGTCCCAATTTCCTTTTCTACCATGATAAAAAACACCAAAGTAGGTATGCATCGCACCGCTGTATCCCATGTCTGATGCAGCACCTGCAGCTCCATCGATATAGTAAAATGCCTCACCTCTCAAACTCAGCTTTTCATCCAGTTGATAAGCTAAAAAACCATTGATGTAAATATTCTGAATGTTTCTATTGAGCATCATTGATGGCGCAATGGTTGCCGAGGCCTTCAGCGTTCCCTGACGGATATACTGTTCCTGCCCAATAGAAACCAGGGAATTCAAAATGATCAACATCAAAAAAGATCTTTTTACCATAGGTCGGCGATTTTATAGTTGATCCCTACGTGGAAAAGCAAATGTCCTTCGAGGCTGGCGCCCTTTTCAGCGTGAAATTCGACTTCACCATCGTGAAGGTGCGCATCCACATGATTACCAAGGTGCGTCATGTATTGCGCTACGATCGAAACGTCCAGTCTTTCCGACAAATTCAAGTGCACCCCTGCCCCGCCCTGAACAGCTGAACTCCAGCGTTCCATGTAATTGGCGGAATTCCGATTATCCACCAACCTCGTGTAATCGAAACAGTGTCCGGCCAGGAAATAAGGCCGAGCAAATACACCCGGATTACGCAACGGATAAAAAAGTACGCTCCAACCAATGTGATAATCGGTCCTGTGCGCGTAATCACCGATGTCACCTGAAATGTAATCAAAGAACCAGTCCGAGTTC
>JBKCAB010000671.1:0-12264 GCA_046307935.1 Bacteroidota bacterium
TGATGTCATCGTGTCAGACATCATGATGCCTGATACCTCAGGGCTGGAACTTTTGAAGATCGTGCGATCAAAAGGCATTTCCACCCCCTTCATATTTTTGACCGCTCTTGGCTCTACGGATGATAAGGTGAATGGTCTTGAATACGGTGCAGATGATTATCTCGTGAAACCTTTCGAGTTTCGTGAGCTTGTGGCTCGGATCAAGGCAGTGATCAAGCGGTCCCCGGAGAATTCGATTTTGGATTCTGGTCCTTTCCGAGCAGATCTTCGCGGGATGTCGGTGACGTTAAATGGATCGGATCTACGCTTAACCCGGAGGGAATTCGATCTGCTGCTCTTTCTGATGAAAAATGCCGGAAGGACAGTTTCCAAAAAGCAGTTGACTGAACAGGTCTGGGGGCTGAATTTTGATACGGGAACAAACACAATAGAAGTATATATCAATTACCTGAGAAAGAAAATGGAAAATGGCGATGGCGCGAGGCTGATCGAAACAGTCCATGGCCTGGGGTATAGATTGAATTGCTGATGCAGATCCGTGCGCGACTTACCTTGATGTACCTGTTGGTAACAGGATCTATTCTGGTGCTTTCCTTTGGGCTCATTTATTATTTTTCTGTTCGTCGGGAGCAGGAAGACTTCAATAACCTATTGTTCAGAAAGGCGAGGACATCAGCCGATCTTTTGCTAAAGGTCAATGAAGTAGACTCTTCATTACTTCGTGTAATCGACAGGAATAAAAGTGATCTTTTGGTTTCGGAGAATATTTCGGTTTACGATGAAAGTGGGATGGAGCTCTACACCAGTAATGACACGATCCATTTTCATAAAATCATACCGAAATTTGGGTTTACCAGTAAAGAGTTCTTGAAACGGGATAAATTCACCATCTCCGCTGACAGGACGGATATTGTTGGAATGACTTACCGGTTGAAAGGGAAAAGATTCCTGATCATGGCCGGTGCGATCGATACGCAGGGTGAGCGTTACCTTGAACGCTTGTGGCAGACGCTTTTGCTTATTTTACTTTCAGTCTTGTGTATCACCGGCTACATCGGATGGTGGTATGCAGGCAGGGCACTGCAACCAATAAACAACATCATGTCGGACCTTGATCGTGTCAAAGCGACTGATCTCAGTAACAGGTTGATGATCTCAGGGAACAACGATGAGATCGATCATCTGATTAATGCATTCAATGATTTACTCCAAAGGATTGAAAAAGCCTTTGACGACCAACGTTCTTTTGCGTCTTTTGCCTCTCATGAATTGAATAATCCCCTGGCCTCACTATCCATGCAGATCGAAGTTGCATTGTTGAAAGAGCGTGGAAACGATGAATACGAGAAAGTACTCTCGCAGTTGCATGTTGAGATCATCCGTCTCCGGGAAGTTACCTCCCAGCTACTTATGTTGTCCGGAATTTCCTTTCAATCCGATTCTTCGGCAAACAGGATGATCAGGATTGATGACCTGATATTTGAACTCGTTCAACGTTATTCGGTTAAATACCCTGAGTGTCACATTATGGTCGAAACCGAATTTCCGGATGAGTTGGAGTATTTGGAGTTAAGTCAGAATCCTGTCATTCTTGATTCCGCCCTATCCAATTTGATCGAAAATGCGTGTAAGTATGCCGAAAATGGAGAGGTCTGGATCGAAATGCACCTGAAAGAAAGAATAGCTATCACCTTGACCAACCGCGTTAATGATCTTTCTGAAAGCGAACCCGAAAACTGGTTTAAGGCCCATTATAGAAGAAAAGGAGAATTGCCGTCCGGTTCAGGTATTGGATTGACAATTGTCCACAGGATCTGTGATGCAAAAGGCTTTACACTTTCTTGGAAAAAACAAGAGGATCGGATCTCATTCACCATTGAAATTCCACGATAACGGCGTATTCTAAGGATTTTCTAATCAGATTAAGTAGGCTGGAAAGTTATCCCATGACATCTTTGCTGAAAAAGAAGAAATGGGAGATCAAAATGACAATACGCGCTACTACGCTATTGGGTTTGCACTGGTGCTCTTGGTAGGACTTGTAATTCTCTTTTTGCAATTCATGGGGATCATAGGATGACTTCGGCAGCATTAAGTTTGTTCCTTTTGTACGGTGGTATGGTGACATTTTTCACCTTCTATTTTTTTTACAGGATTTTACGCTCCGGGAAGAAAAAGGATGAGGTATCCGAAAATGAAGAATAACTCTGTTTTATGGAAATTTACGTCTTAATTGTTTTTATCCTTGGATATGTGGCAATTACGCTAGAACATCCTCTGAAGATCGATAAGCTCATTCCGGCACTGATGATGATGGCCGTGAGCTGGACACTTATCGCATTGAACCTTGGGGCATTCAATAGCTGGTTTGATTCGCATATCGGAGGAGTGATCGACATCTCAGATATGGGGTTGGAGGGGCGATCTGAATTATTACATTCCACTTTACTTCACCACTTCGGAAAAACTACGGAGATCCTAGTCTTTCTGATGGGAGCCATGGCGATTGTCGAAATGATTGACCATTTTGAAGGATTCAGCTCTCTGAAAAGAATGATTCGTACCAACAGCAAGCTCAAGCTACTATGGATTGTTTCGTTTTTGGGGTTTGTATTATCAGCAATTATTGACAATCTCACTGCAACCATTGTTTTGATAACAATTCTCAGAAAACTGGTTCACAACAAAGAGGACAGAATGTGGTTTGCAGGGATGATCATCATTGCAGCGAATGCTGGTGGTGCATGGACCCCTATTGGTGATGTGACCACAACCATGTTGTGGATGGCAGATAAAGTTACCACGGCAAAGTTGGCCGCCTATCTATTTGTCCCATCGCTGTTGTGTATGATAGTTCCTCTTATTGCAGCATCATTTTTACAGCGTTTCAAAGGTTTTATGGAAGTCCATGAGGATACGCGGCCTCAAGGCCCTTATGCAGTTACTATGCTCTACATCGGACTTGGAATGATCGTCCTGGTGCCGATTTTTAAGACGGTTACTCATCTTCCGCCCTATTTTGGCATGATGCTATCGTTGGGCATCTATGCGGTAATTGCAGAAATATTAAGCAAAAGACTGCTCAAACTTACGTTTGGAGGAACTTCGACTGACCAGCATACGCACCACGGTCCAGTGCTTAGAGCATTATCAAAGATAGAAATGCCCTCAATTCTCTTTTTCCTTGGTATTCTTATGACAGTTGCTTCGATGGAATCACTCGGTATGATCTTCCGTTTCGGTCAGGAGGTCAACGCCTCCATTCCTCAGGAATTGTTCGTTACAATTTTGGGTGTAAGTTCTGCGGTAATTGATAATGTACCCTTGGTGGCAGCGAGCATTGGTATGTTCACAGAAGTTCCGGATGCTCACGTATGGCACATGATCGCTTATGCAGCCGGTACCGGAGGAAGTATGTTGATCATCGGGTCTGCAGCCGGAGTGGTGGCAATGGGAATGGAAAAGATCTCATTCGGTTGGTATTTGCGGAACATCACGCTGCTCGCTGCTTTGGGATATCTTGCAGGCATGGGCGCACTCCTAGTTGTCTTGATGTAAAATTATCCAAGCAGCGCCGTAAGATTGGTAGTAAACAGCTTGATAGCTATAGCCAGCAAGATAATACCGAATACTTTTTTTACGATAGCGATACCCCCTTGTCCAAGAAGTCTTTCAATGTGATTTGTTAACTTGAGAACGACAAATACAATGACCACATTGATGATGATCGCCAGGATAATATTGATCTGATCGTATTCTGCTTTCAATGAAACCAGCGTAGTCATTGTTCCCGCACCTGCAATGATCGGAAAAGCAAGCGGCACGATACTAGCTGTTTTACCGGTTGCCTCATCCCTGAACAATTTCACGCCCAGGATCATCTCGAGTGCCATCGCAAATAAAATAAATGCCCCCGCGACTGCAAAAGCCTCGATCGTCACACCGAACAGCCTCAGGATACTGTCACCAAGAAAAAGGAACCCGATCATGATCATCATCGAAACAAGGCTTGCCCGGAATTCATGGATATCACCTGTTGTCTCCTTCAGTCGAATGATCAACGGAACTGATCCGACGATGTCGATTACTGCAAACAGTACGGTTGAGGCTTTGAAAAGCTCTGTCCAGTCAAATCCTGTAAATATCAGTTCCATGTTGGTTAATTATTGATTATCAGTTGAATCAAGTACCTTTTCGATGACAATTGGGAACCAGGTGTGTTCCAGTCGCTGCACGCGTTCGCGCAGAGTCGACAGATCATCGGTAGCGAACACTGCACAATGGAACTGGGCGATGATACGTCCCTGATCGAAATGCTCGTTCACAAAATGAACAGTTATACCAGTCTCCCCTTCACCCGCCGCAATGACAGCCTGGTGAACTTTGTCTCCATACATTCCTTGTCCACCGTATTTAGGAAGCAGCGACGGATGCACATTGATGATCCTGTCGCGGTAGGCATGGATGAACGCTACCGGGATCTTTCTGAGAAAACCTGCTAAAACTACGAGGTCAACAGACCGCTCCTTACAAGCCGCTATTAACAGGGCTCCCTCATCAACGCCTGCATTATCGACAACAAGCGTCGGGATATCTCGGTTACCGGCTTTCTCGAGAACAGGGGCGTCGGGCCGGTTGGATAGGAGCAGTGTTACGGTCGCTTCCTTATTTTGCTTAAAATGATCGATGATGCGCAAGGCATTTGATCCGTTTCCGGAAGCGAATATTGCGATCCGTTTTTGTTGCATGCGACAAAGGTATAAAGTTTAGCGCTGGAAAATCGGAATCAGGAACAGCGATCTGAAAGCTGTTGATAAGCCCCTATCCATTCATACAGCACACCCTTCAGCCATAACTGTGTGAATTATACGGAATAATTTTGTTATTTGAATCATTGTTTTTTTCTTTGCAGCCTGAATTAACCCTTAAAAAAGAAAGAAATGTCTGACATCAAATCAAAAGTGATCTCTATTATCGTAGATAAGCTCGGAGTGGAGGAAAGCGAAGTTACCAACGAAGCGTCTTTCACCAACGACCTTGGAGCAGACTCTCTGGACACAGTGGAGCTGATCATGGAGTTCGAAAAGGAATTCAACATCGCTATCCCTGACGATCAGGCTGAAAAGATCCAGACAGTTGGTGACGCGATAAGCTACATCGAAGAGAACGCTAACTAATCTTAGCATATCCTTTTATTGAACTAAGAGATCCACGGATGGAACTAAAAAGAGTTGTGGTTACCGGTTTAGGTGCACTCACCCCTATCGGAAACACAGTGGAAGAATACTGGCAGGCTCTGATAAGTGGGAAAAGCGGCGCAGCGCCCATCCGCCAATTCGATGCATCTTTGTTCAAAACACAATTTGCCTGTGAGGTCAAGAACTTCGATCCTGAAGCACACATTGACAAAAAAGAGGCAAGAAAATTAGACCAATTTGCCCAGTACGCCATGGTTTCCTCTACGGAAGCCATGGTGGACTCCGGGCTGATGGAAGCAGAACCAAACTTTGACAGGATCGGTGTGATCTGGGGGTCAGGTATAGGTGGGCTAAAAACTTTTCAGGATGAATGCGAGAATTTCTTCAAAGGTGACGGTACACCGCGATTCAATCCTTTTTTTATACCGAAAATGATCGCCGATATTGCAGCCGGTCACATCTCGATCAAGTATGGTCTCAGGGGTCCGAATTACGTCACCGTATCAGCTTGTGCTTCATCGACCAACGCGATCATTGATGCGTTCAATTACATCCGATTAGGCAAGGCTGACGCAATTGTTACAGGCGGATCTGAAGCGGCAGTGAATATCGTTGGAGTCGGTGGATTTAACGCCCTTAAAGCACTTTCTACACGCAATGATTCACCGGAAACAGCTTCAAGGCCTTTTGACCTCGATCGTGATGGATTTGTGCTTGGTGAAGGTTCAGGAGCACTGATCCTGGAGGAATACGAACATGCAAAAAAACGCGGAGCGAAAATCTACGCCGAAGTGATCGGTGGTGGAATGTCAGGTGATGCCTATCACATCACTGCCCCGCATCCCGAAGGTCTAGGTGCCCGAAATACCATGGTGGCTGCATTGGAAGATGCTGGCATTGAACCGAGTCAAGTAGATTATGTGAATGTGCATGGTACCTCAACACCCCTGGGAGACATTGCAGAGGTGAAAGCCATCCAGCATGTGTTTGGTGACCATGCTTACGAATTGAATATCAGCTCCACCAAATCCATGACAGGTCACCTGCTTGGTGCTGCAGGAGCTATCGAGGCCATAGCTTGTGTCCTCGCCGTAAAAAATGATCTTGTCCCCCCGACAATCAACCATTTTACAGATGATCCTGAACTGGATCCCAAACTGAACTTTACCTTCAACAAGGCTCAAGAGCGCGTTGTGAATGTTGCGCTTTCCAACACTTTTGGTTTCGGAGGACATAACACGAGTGTTATAGTCAAGAAATTCAAAGGGTAATTGATCCGCTTTCCTTTTTTTTCGGCCAAACGTACTGACGAGGATCTCGATCTGATAAGATACCTCATCGTTCGCTTTGGATATCGCCCGAACGACTTGGGTTACTTCTATAAAGCGATCACACACAAATCTTTCATCGTAGGAGAAGAGACCGAATCCAATGAGCGACTTGAATTCCTTGGTGATACCATTATCGATGCAGTGGTTGCTGAGTACCTTTTTCATCGATTTCCGGAGGAAGATGAAGGATATCTCACAAAAGTTAAGTCAAAGGTGGTTAGCAGGAAGACGCTTGGGGAGATCGCCGAGGCTATGGAGGTCAGAAAGGTTTTGCGATACAATTCGGGGCGCTCAATCAATCTGGCTACAATTGAAGGAAATGCTTTCGAGGCATTGATCGGCGCGATCTACCTCGACGGAGGTTATGAAGCCGTGAAAAAGACGCTGCACCAGCATATTTTCAGGAAATATGTTGATCTGAACAAGATTTTGGAAGAGGAGATCGACTTTAAGTCGCGATTATTTATCTGGTGCCAGCGAAATCGACTGAAGTTGGATTTTCGTGTTCTCAATGAACAGAACAACGGTGGTTCTTGGCAATATACCATTATGGCTACGATTAATGATCGCGATTACGGGCAGGGAACAGGCAGTTCTAAAAAGATGGCCGAACAGGCAGCTTCACGCGAAACGCTTGAGCTAATGGGTGAGATCTGAACTACGGGGCAATGAGATAATGGACCAGCTTTTCGAATAATATGTTTTTTTGCTCTTTTTCTGAGCAGTAAAATCTGGAGTAGCCACCATCAAGAATAAGTCTTCCGCCAAATCTTTCTGAGCTAAGTAAAAGCGGTTCATCTCCTGCCCATATTTCTACGCGAAGCCGGTGGTCAAGCGGAAAGAACACGGCAGTTGTTCCGGAATTGAGCTCATTTTCTGTAACAGGAAACAAACCGCTGTTCTCGCTGATCAAAGCGTGAGCAGGCGCATATTCGCCCCAGAATCGTTTATTGAACAGTGCCTCTGTCAGTTGATTGCCTTCTTGAATCATGGGCCAGTTCTCACAACCGATGTACAGTCCTTTTCCTGAGTGCAGGTAGTTTACAATAGAAAGGACATTTTCACTCGTCAACGTTGAATGGGCGGACGAAAAAATAAGTAAGGCATCATACGATGAAAGTGAATCAGGAAGCATTTTCGATGGAAAGAAACAGGTTGTTGTATCCCCTGGAAAACAGACCTTTGTGCAGTTTCCCAAGACCAGAATTCTTTTTTGTCCTACTAAGGGTAGCCAAAGTAAAGTAAAGATGGTCAGCAAGTGTTTTTTCATACCCGGGCATACATCCGATAGGAAATAGCGTTCATTTGATTTTGATTTTCAGACGGAATCTTCGTATATTCAGTCAAAACCTGATCATGAACAACACTGAACTTGGCGCTTTCGGAGAGCGTTTAGCCGAAAAGCATTTACGTTTAAAGGGATTCAATATTATCGACCGGAATTACAGAGCCGGAAAACTGGAGATCGATCTTGTGGCTGAACATGAGGAGAAATTGATCGTTATCGAGGTGAAAACGAGAAATACGGCAGAGATTGGAGAACCGTGGCGCGCCGTGACGAAGGCAAAACAACAACAACTAATTAAAGCGGCCAACATGTACATCTTCTCCCGAAATGTGGATAAAGAGACCAGATTTGATATCGTTTCTATTGTACACAACAGTTACAGAACAACCATCGAGCACATTGAGGATGCTTTCGGCCCATCCTTGAAATAGATCATAAAGGGATCACGGTGTCAATCAAGTAATTCTTTACGTACCTTTGTGCTCTAATTCTGCTCGCGATGAACACAATGAAAGGGGGATCCGGAAAGGGGAGATCCCGCAAACCGGATACAGGAAAAACACCATCCAAAAAATCTGCCGCTCCAGGTGAGAAAAGCAGTCCAGCAACAAAGCCCAAAAAAGAGGTTTCGGCGCGGGACAAACGCAAATACATTGATTTCAAGGAGAAAGTCAAAAAAGGAGACCCGCTTCCGACGTTCAATGAAGCGGAGATCCGACTCAATAAATACCTCTCCAATGCGGGGGTGTGTTCGCGTAGGGAAGCCGATGTGCTCATACAGACCGGAGTTGTAACGGTGAATGGTGAGATTGTGATTGAGCTCGGTTACAAGATCAAACCGGGAGATGTGGTTCAATACGACGGCGAGACGATCAATGCAGAGAAAAAGCGATATGTGCTTTTGAACAAGCCCAAAGGTTTCATCACCACGATGGATGATCCAATGGGAAGGAGAACCGTCATGGGTCTGGTCAAAAAAGCCTGCCGAGAACGGATCTATCCGGTTGGACGTTTGGATCGCGATACGACCGGACTCTTGTTGTTTACCAACGACGGCGACATGGCCAAGAAGCTCACTCATCCCAGACACCGCGCAACAAAGATCTACCATGTTGAGCTAAATAAGGCGGTGGCCCCAGATGATCTGCAGCGATTGCTGAAAGGTATTGATCTTGAGGATGGCAGAACAACATTCGATGTGGCTGAATTCGTCAGTGGAGGTAGCAACAGAGAAGTGGGCGTTGAGCTCCACTCAGGCAAGAACAGGATCGTTCGCAGAATGTTCGAAGCGCTGGGATACGAAGTCATAAAGCTCGACCGTGTTCAATTTGCCGGACTCACGAAAAAGGATCTGCCAAGAGGTATGTTTCGTCACCTTACCGAGAAAGAAGTTGCATTTTTAAAGATGTCATGATGAAAAAATACGCGCTTTTATTGAGCTTGCCTGCCGTATTGGTTCTTTTCATTTGTTCATGTGGCAACAGTGAAATGAAGTCTGAGAATCCATTTGCTAAATATTTTTATCCCTGGGATACCGTGCCGAAGGTCTATCTGTATCGCGATGTCGCACATGGGCTGGATGAACTTTTCAACCGGGTTTATTGCGTGAAAGATGATCAGGGACGCCATATTGTGGTTGAAACGTACTCGGCTGATGGCCGTATTTTGGAGGCCATGAACTATAATACCGATTCCTTGGATGTGATGGATCATATGGTTGTTGACAGGAATGGACGAAAGAACAAAGCTGAACTGTTTAAGTACACTTTTATTCCAATGGACAAGAACAAGGAAACCTATTTTGCGAGCCGTTTTCCAGGATTTTTGGATTCCACACTGATCCTAAAGGAGGTCAAGAAGAAATACTTTAAAGAGCTAAATGATTATGAGGTACTCGGTGAGTCGAGAACTGCACTTTTAACTAAGGACCATATTCGAATGACCAATTTCAATCCGTTCACAAAAAAGGAAAGTGTACTCGAATCAGATGCAGTGTATTATTATGCTGAAGGGTATGGTCTCACTGAGTGGCACGACGAAAATAAAAAAGTACACTACAGGCTGGAAAAGATCATGAGTCAGGAGGAATGGATCAAAATTATGCGCTGATGAAGGCGGTAAGGCTCATTTGTTTATTGGCGGGGTTGATGATCACCGGCGAGCTGCTAGCGCAGTTATCACCCTATAAGAAACCCAAGAAGTCTGTTGCTAGGGGAACGCTATACGGATACTGGGGTTACAATCGCTCAGGCTACACAAAAAGTAACATTCGTTTTGTTGGTCCGGGATATGATTTCACCATGAATGGAAGCGTTGCACACGACAACCCTACGCCTTTTAAACCAAGTGTTTATTTCAATCCAAAGCTTATAACAGTCCCGCAGTTCAATGCCAGAATGGGGTATTATTTTAGTAACCACTTTTCGATATCGTTGGGATATGATCACATGAAATACATTTTCGCCGATCGGAACCAGGTACTTCTGAACGGAACGATCACACCAGGCACCGATACGGTCACGGATTGGTCCGGTTCGTATACGAACTTCCCGGTTACTACTGATCGAAATACCTTTCATTATGAGAATTCGAATGGATTGAATTATATTCGGTTAGGTTTGGAAAGAACCGATAATCTCTATCAAATCGGAGATTGGTTCATGTTGTCCTCAATCGCAGGAATAGGATCAGGCGCGCTACTTTCATTTAATGATTTCAAGTTCGCAGGTAAGGAGGACAGGGTTACCGTGTCGCTTTCCGGTTATGGGCTATCCGCACACGCGGGACTCCGGTTCGAATTTTTTAAGCACTTCTTCGTACAGACAGATGTGAGTGGCGGTTTCATGCATCAGTTAAATGTAAAGACCAGAGCCAATGAACCAAACGCATTTGCGAGGCATGCTTATGGTTACATCATGTTTGACACCGTACTCGGCTTCTTGTTGTATATCCGACCAACGAATGATTGTAACAGTTGTCCCGTTTGGTAATCTATTCTTTCCGCTTTAATTTAAAGTCAGCTTTGTAGTAGAAGATCGGTAGAAATCCTAACTGGTTGTTCTGTCTGAAAGGTTGGTAATTCGGGCTGTTTACTACATTCGGATCGAGGGACGGAGCATATACGAGGCTGAGTACATTCTCTGTATTCAACACATTCACAAGGTCGAGACCGATCTCATGGGTCATCTTCTCGGTGTTAAGTCTCCAGCTAACTTTCAAATCGACCCTGAAGTAATCAGCAAATTGCGGCTCATTGAACAAAGAGTCAAGGAAGACCATTTCTTTCAGTTCCTCCGTTTCTTCAACATCTACCAATCCATATCGCTTTCCACCGGCACGTGTCACCTTCAAGCCAAATCCCAGGACATGCTTTACACCGATCTTGAATTCTTTACCCGCGAGAACGTTCGCTACATAAGCCCCGTTGTAGGAGGTGTTGCGAAGTATTCCGTCACTTCCTTTGTAACGCGAATCGTAGAGTGTACCGCTGAATAGGAAAAAGAATGATTTGTCGAAATATTTTTGAACGGTGAGTTCTAAGCCGTAATTGTAACCTGTTCCCGTATTCTGCAGCGTATCAGGGAAAAAGCGGGCGAATCCACTTCCAACATTGATCATGGAGAATGAGGAGGGGAGTACGGTAACGGGGATGTTATACAAACTTTGATAGTAGGCTTCCGTGCGAACGCTGAAACTCTTATTGAAGAATTTTTCATAACCGATCCCGGAATGAATGCTGCGTGTGAAATCCATGTTCTTGTTGTGCAATACTTTGTTGCCGTCAGCATCATAGCGGTGATAGGTGTACATATAGTACGGCTGGGTTTGGCTATGCATTCCAGCACCGGCAAAAACAGATTGATTCCCCGGCAGTCTGTATTTCCAGCCAATCCGAGGCTCCAAAGGACTTATACTGTTGCTGAGTGAAAAGTACTGTGCATGTAGTCCGGCGGTGAAGTCCATTTTTTCGGACATTCTCCATTTCCATTGGACGAAAGGTTGCACTAAGGCAGCTTTTCCACTATAATCCCATCGTAAAGCAAAGACATCCGGCACATCAATATCAACAAGTGCCGAGTCGAGCTGACTCATTGAGAGCAAGTCAAAATTGATACCAGCTTTGATCAGGTGTTTTTTGTTGAATTTGTGGTTTATAGCCGTATAGCCCGACAGTTTTCCAATACGAAAGTCATAACCCATCAAAGAGTAGATGGAATCTACCTGAATACTGGTGTCGCCTGTAGCAGAGATATTCAGGCTTCTTTCCAGGTAGTTATGTCTCGATTGTTGACTTTCAAAGGAAAACGCGATCGTTGATTGTAGAAAGGTTTTCTCAGAGATCGGTTTTTTGTAGGTGATCCCGGAGGTAAGCATTGCCGTTCCAAAATACTGGTCCCGATCTCCTTCGCCATAAAATTCACTCGAATACTCAGTTTGCTCAGATATC
>JBKCAB010000672.1:0-1554 GCA_046307935.1 Bacteroidota bacterium
GTATTTCAGCGCTCCAGGAGTTGAAAGAATCAAAAGAAAGATCGATCAGTGCGAATCAGGAAAAGCGCGCAGAGCTCTCTGGAAGTTCTGAACAGGCAGCCCGTATCAAATCGATTGATCCAAAGTATTCCAAGGAAACAGAACTTATTTTAAACAACAGTAAACTAACAGAGGAAGAAAAGCAGCAACGGCTGAATGAACGCGATACTGAACTTTTGGAATCCATTGAAGTGGCAGAGAAAAAGGCAGAACAACAGCTCAGAAAGGATCCGGAGAACAGGGACGCAATTGCTGAAAAGAACGAACTGCAGGAGCTTCGAAATGTCATCGAACAGAAAATCAGTGAACGTGAACAACTTCGGGAAAGTAGGGCTCTTTCCGCTTTGGACGAATTGGCTTTCGAAGAAGGTAAGTCTGCCATCATAAAGGAGCTTCTTCCAGCGTATTCAGATCAAAAGAAAGATTTATTGGCAAAAGTGGACAACGCGAAATTTGATGCACTGATCACTCTTGAGGAGCAGCTTTTAAAAGTACTGAACAATGAATTGACTGAAATTCGCCAGACCTTGGTGGATGATCCGATGAATAAGGATGCGCTTATCCGGAAGAAAATGTTAGAATCACTGATCGCGGAAAAGGAGTCAGAAAAGGAAACATGGATCAAGGAAAGAGATGCAACCGCTCCTGTCAAGGTGACAGAACAATTAAAGAATGAACTGATCGGAGAGCTTGATGAGAAGTACATACAGGGTCGATTGAGCAATGCACAACTGGAACAAGCGAATGAACAGGTTATTTCGGATCAGTATAACCTTGAGCAAGAATTGTTGGGAGATATCGCTGCCCGAATAGAGGCGGATACAAAAGTACTAATAGACGATCCTGAAAATAGGGAACTCAAAGACGAGTTGACTGTTCTTGAGGCATTGAAGACGGATAGCGAAAGACGAGTTGAACTCTTGGATGAGAAATTGAAGCAAGCCGAGGCCGCGAAGGAGATCACATTTGCCAAAGATGAATTGGATAATGCTGTGAGTGAAGTTGATAGTGCTTATGAAACTGAAGTCTTGGGAATTCAGACAAATCTGAATTTGACGAATGTTGAAAAGCTGGAGGAGATTAATGCGCTGGACAGAAAACTCCTAAATGCAGTGATCGATCGGATTTCAGAGCTGGAAGCCCAGATAGAAGCCTCACCGGGAAATATGGGGCTCAAAAGACAAAAGCAGTTGATGGAGCAACTTGCAGAAAAGATCGAGTCTGACATCACAATCCGAGAGACGCAGATCGCTCAATACAAGGCGAATGAACAATTACTTGTTGCTCAGAATACGGATTGGATCGATCAGTTCGATCCGCAATACCGTAAAGATATTGAATTCATTCAAAACAACCCTTCGTTTGATCTGCTAAAGCAACTTGAACTAATCCAACAGCGCGACATGACCCTGATGGCTAAATTGGACGATCGCATTGTGGAGCTGGAGCGCATTCCTGAACCCAAACCAATCGAAGCGAAGAACGAAGAAAAAGCGTTGACAGAACTAAGAGAAA
>JBKCAB010000673.1:0-412 GCA_046307935.1 Bacteroidota bacterium
TTTTTAAACCAAATGCTATGAACAAAACAGTTACTTTAGTGGCAGTTCTTTTGAGCGCCACGACCGTTTTCAGTCAGAAGCAGGATGTTTCCATGCCACGATTCAGTTCGGATGCTGAAAAGGCAGCATGGATCGCTAACCACCCTGAAGACTATGAACGCATGACCGGAGAAAAGGTTACAACCGTGATCCCGGAATTTAAAACGCAGGCTGAAAAAGATGCCTGGATCCAGCAGTTAAATCCTAAAAAAGATGCTGAACCTGCAAGGGTGAACATTGAATCTACGATTTCAACTGAAGCAGAGAAGGATGCATACTTGCAGAACCGTCCAGACTCGATTATTTACCTTAGTGAGGAGGAATTCAATGCTTTGAGTGATGAAAAGCGTGCTCTTATTAACGAGAATCCTCA
>JBKCAB010000674.1:0-10618 GCA_046307935.1 Bacteroidota bacterium
AAACTTTTTTTCAAAAAATCTATCAACTTACTCTAAAACAACACTATCCCCTTATACTCTCTAACCCCATTTTTTGTTACTTCTTCGCACACGATACCCGAAATAAACTCAAAATAAAACGAATGATCGCTTTCTGATTAAAATTTTAAATGGATTTGATGGTTGATCAAATAGCTGATTACCACCGAGAACAAATGGTTCTGATTACTTCGTGCGGACCTCTTCAATCAATTGTAAAAGATTCAGATCAGGGGTAGCATGCTCTTTGATCGCCATTTCGATAGGACAAGTAACTATTTCCTGTCCGCGGACTCCCAGTGCAATATTGGATGTGCCTTCAGTCAGTAACTGAACAGCACGGTTTCCCAGTCTGGTAGCCAGTACCCTGTCATGAACAGAGGGGCTACCTCCACGCTGTATGTGCCCCAGCACCACATGCCTCAAATCATATCCCTCTAGAGAAGGTCTTACCTTGTTCATGATATCCAATGCGTGTCCTTCATCATCTCCTTCAGCCACCATAATGATCGTGCTTCTTCGTCCCTTGAAGTTATTGCGGATGTCATCTGATAATTTGACTAAATCCGTTTTCTCTTCCGGTATCAATACGGATTCTGCTCCAGAAGCGATAGCCGAATACAAAGCGATAAAACCTGCATCTCTTCCCATGACTTCCACGAAAAAAACCCTATGATGACTACCTGCTGTATCCCGGATCTTATCGACCGCATCGATCACTGTATTCAATGCCGTATCAAAACCAATCGTATAATCGGTGCCAAAAATGTCATTATCAATTGTGCCCGGCAAACCTATAATTGGAATATGCATCTCCTTGCCTAACAATGTTGCTCCAGTGTAAGTGCCGTCACCACCGATTACAATCAGCCCCTCAACACCTTCTACTTTTAAATAATCGATCGCTTTCTGTCTGCCCTCCTTCGTTCTGAACTCCTCACACCGTGCGCTACCGAGGACGGTGCCTCCAAAGTGTATAATGTTATCAACATCTGAATAAGAAAGTACCTCTCCTCTCCCTTCTATCATTCCCTGATAACCGTCATAAATACCCAACGGCTGAATACCTTGATGCAGGCAACTTTTAACTATTGCCCGAACTGCAGCATTCATACCCGGACTGTCACCACCAGATGTAAGTAGCGCGATCTTCTTCATATCATGAAATTACTCAAAAATTATTCAACTACTTTTATGGAATAGTACCAACAATCGCATCCTAAAGCAGAATGTTCCCATTCCGGAAAAACAAATATCGAACAATGAGCGACGAAGAGCTGGTCCTTATCTACAGGAACAGCCAGTCCACAGAGGCTTTTGCCATCCTCTATGAACGCTATGCACACCTGGTTTTGGGTACCTGTATGAAATATCTGAAGAATGCTATGGAGTCCGAGGATATGACCATGCAGATCTTTGAGTTTCTGCCGCAAAAGTTAATGAAGCATGAGATTAATTATTTCAAATCCTGGCTTTACAGACTAACAATCAATGAATGTCTGATGTGGTTGCGTAAGTTCAAACGAGAACCGGAACTGGATGAATTCTGTCAAATCTCTGAAGAAATGCAATCCAACTACCTATCAGAAATGGAGATCAAATTCCAGCTCATGGAGGGCAGAATGAACGAACTAAAGCAAGAGCAACGAGATTGTCTGATGCTGTTTTATCTGAAAGACAGATCGTATAATGAGATCAGTATGGAATTGGGGATTGACATCAAACAGGTCAAAAGTGCCATCCAGAATGGAAAGCGCAACCTGAAAATGAAACTGGAAGAACACGATGAATTCAATGAAACAGAATAAACCTGTAGGTCTGTCGCGAGAGGATCTCCAAAAGTATCGCAATACCGCTGATGAAAAGGTGCGCAACGCGATCGAAAAACGGAGCATGGTGGATGACTTCGATTCAGATGCGCTGGAAGGATGGAGCGATACTGCTCTCTCCGAAGACAACCTGAGACGAATTGATAAGAAGTTTACGGGCAAGAATTACTTGCTTTTATACATTACAGGAACCATGATTCTCGTCATCGGGCTACTTTCCATCCTTCTCCTGAATCGCAATGCTCAAACCGGACTGGCCACAGCGACTACTTCCGAACAAACCAAAATCCGCAACCTAGAACGAACCGACATCGTATTACCACCATCCATTGAAGAAATGGAAGAACTCCCAAAATCCAAACAGATAAAAGCTTTGACGGTTATCAGGGAATTTGAAGAGCAGAGGGTTATAAATGAACAAGAATCTTCGAAATCAGAGGAGGTGGTTACGGATCTTCCTATACACACTATTGAAAGCCCACAGCGACCGGAGAAAACAGTTCGAGAAACTATTTTTGGAAAAGAAATATATCTGAGTGATTTAAAAGTACTGGATTACAGAGCCTATCGATCAAAGCCAAGTATACAGACAACGCAGCTGGACTTAACGGGAACACCGGCTGACCAAAGTGAACCGGGTAAGATACAGGAAGATGAGTTCACCTGGAAGACAGTGGATATTCCTTACATAGACTACCTTGAAAAGAGTATGTACATCTTTGCGCGGGGAAACAATAAGAAAGCACTTGCCCGATTTGAAGAGATTCTAAAGACGTACCCTGATGATGTAAATGCCCTTTTCTACTCTGGACTTTGCTACTATAATCTTAACGAATTCGAAAAAGCTACAATTGTATTTGAAAAATGTGCGGAATCCCGGTATAGCAATTTCAGCGAAGAAGCATTCTGGTACCTCGCCAAATCATTGTTCGCCGGTAATGATCTTGAACGGGCAAAGCAAATACTTGCGGAAATTCGTGATGGAGGAGGATACTACAGTAAGCAGGCAGAAAAGCTATTGAAATGAAATTTTCTCTTAGTCTTCATTCCTTCCATGAAACAGTCTATTCTGACGCACCATGCGCCTAAGCAAAGGATTAGGCCGATAGCGATCTTCTCCATATTCCGCGAACAAATCCTCCAATTTCAGAAGGACATTATCCAGGCCAAACTCATCAGCCCAAAGTAAAAGTCCTTTCGGATAATTTACGCCTGTAGTCATGGCTAGATCAATGTCCGTTACCGACGCTACATTCATAAACAAAGCATCCACCGCTTCATTGATCAGCATCACCAGGATCCGCTCAAAGATTTCTCTGCCTAGTTCTTCATCCCGATTCGGCTCGGGAAGTGCAATGCCTTCAGAATAATCGTAGTAACCTCGCCCCGTTTTTCGCCCATAAAAGCCAGCCTCTTTATGACGCTTCTGTGTAAATGACGGTTTGAATCGTGGATCATAATAGAAGGATGCAAATACAGATTCCGTGACGGCATAGTTCACATCATTACCGATGTAATCCATGAGAGTAAACGGTCCCATCTTAAACCCTCCGAAATGAGTCAACGCCCAATCAATGGTTGCAAAATCGGCTATTCCTTCCTCGTAAATTCTGAGTGCCTCCCCGTAAAAAGGACGGGCTACGCGATTAACGATAAACCCGGGAGTATCTTTACAGATCACCCCGATCTTCTTCCACGCATCGATCAGTTCCTTCGCTATGTTCAGGGTATCTGTCGAGGTCTGAACAGCGGGAATGATCTCCACAAGCGGCATCAGTGGTGCTGGATTGAAGAAGTGAATTCCGATCACCCTATCTGCTTTTTTCAGGGCAGATCCTATGGATGCTATTGATAAAGAGGACGTGTTGCTAGCCAAGATGCAGTTACTATCAACGATCGATTCCAGCTCAGAAAATACTTGGTGTTTAATCTCCAGGTTTTCAACAATGGCTTCAATAATAATTCCACATACAGACATTTCAGCTGTAGAGGTCGAATAGGAAATATTGGAAAGGATCTCCTGAGAACGATCCTGGGTAAGCATGCCTTTTTCCACCAGGCGTCCCAAAACCTTGACATGCCCCTCTTTTGCCGTGGAGAGAACCTTCTCGTTCAGATCTACAAGTATAACTTTGTGTCCATGTTGAGCTGCGACCTGAGCGATCCCCGCCCCCATCGTTCCTGCCCCTAATACTCCAACGATCATCATAACCTTATTCTCCTTTAAATACCGGTTTTCTCTTTTCGAGGAATGCATTTACACCTTCCCTGAAATCATGTGTCTCTCCTGCTTCAGTCTGTAGCTCACCTTCAACAGCGAGCTGTGCAGCAAGACCATTCGTAAAGCTTTCGTTGACTGCCTTCTTGGTAAGTCCAAGTCCACGGGTAGGCATCGCGGCTAATGTTTCTGCGAAGCTATTGACCTCATCTTGGAATTGCTCATCTTCCACTGATCTGTAGATCATGTTCATCTGTTCCGCCTGATCGGCTGTCACTTTATCTCCTGTGAACATGAGGGCAAGGGCTTTCTGCATCCCAATAATGCGCGGCAGAAAGAAGGTGCCTCCTGAATCCGGAATGAGCCCGATCTTAGAAAAGGCTTGGATGAAGCTTGCACTCTTTTTTGCGATCGTGATATCACAGGCCAAGGCAATGTTCGCACCGGCGCCGGCAGCCACACCATTTACCGCAGCAATGACCGGTTTCTCTATGTTACGGATACGCAATATGATCGGATTATAATGTTCCTCAACGATGGTGGTCAGGTCCGGACCTTCCGGATCGATCGCTTCACCAAGATCTTGTCCCGCACAAAATGCCTTGCCTTCTCCAGTAATTACAATTGTGCGAACACCAGCATCACGCTCACAGTCATCAAGAGCCTTTTGCAGAGCAAGTGCCATGGATCGGTTGAAGGAATTGAATACCTCAGGACGGTTCAATTTTATGGTGCAAACCCCATTTGAATGTGTAATAATCAGTTCCATTCGGGAAATTTTAAGTCAAAGATACGGTAAGATCCTAAGAAAATTTGAACGGATTTACGAAAGACCATAATTGGACAACATCCTTCTGACCCTTTCCGAAATGGCATTTCTGAGCGATTCGGGCTCCAGTACTTCGATCTCACCTCCATAGGAAAGAAGGTTTCGGATCAACTCTTCGGAAATCAGAACCGTCATTTGAAAGGTTGTTCGGTTCTTCCCTTCCTTCACTACCTCCTGATTGGGATGCAAAGGTTGAGAGTTGATGTATTTTGCTGCGACGTTATCTGCCTTAAAGATCATATTGACTGGCTCACTTTTATTACTCGTAATGCCGATCGCATATCGGAAATAACTGAATGGATCAAAATCTTCAGGCTTAACAGATGTTTCTTCCAGAACCTCCGGTTTACTCATGCGGTCAAGACCGTAGGTGATGATGTCATTCCTAGAAGGATCATGGGTGATCAGGTACCATCGGTTCCTGTACTCTTTCAGCATAAGCGGAAGAACGACTCGGTTCTTTGATTTACCCGATAGAAAGCTGGTGTATTCAAAACTGACCATTCTTGACCCCTTGATCGCCTCAAAAAGTTCGGGAATGAATTCATTGCCCCCACTTGAAACAGCTGTTTCGAACTGAACAAGGTGGGAAAATTCCTCTTGCCCCGGCTCCTGGGCAATTGCAACTCGATCAAAGATCTTGTCTATAGCATTGCCGAACTGCCGAAAAAGCTCAACATCTCTAAATTGCATCAGGGTTTTTACAGCAAATTGAATGGAACTCAGATCATCTTCAGTAAGCGGAATGTCATTTATGGAAAAATCGGGATCCTCGTAATAATAACCAGAATGCCTTTTACTGTAACGAATGGGGGCATCATGCTCCATTTTCATGGCAAACATGTCTTTTTCTATCGTTGAGTCGCATATATTAGCACCATCTACCGAACCATAAAGTGCTTCCTCACATGCTTCCCTAAGGTCTCTCTTTGTGGGGAAGGGCCGGTATTTATTCCGCAGGCAACGGTCGATGATGCGATATCGGATCAACGCATTCTTGATGTGCGGCATGGCAAATGTCAGTTATGTAGTTGCTTTACACCTCTGATACCAAACAGCTCTTTTTCCTTGATTGCACGTGCAACTTCGTGAGGAACATCATCCTCCCAACTGGAAGCACTGGCTTTGATCTTGGAAAGCACGTCATCGGACATGATATGCAATAATTTCTGGTCAAAATCCTTGATCTCTTCGATCTTGTCGTTATCCAGCAAGTACGTAAGCAATCCCGTGAGTTTCGATGGTATCTTGATATTCTTCAAACCATAAAGTTCACCGGTATCTACATTGTTCGCAGGATAAATGTACATTTTAACATCATGGCCAAAACCTCTTCCAAAAGCCTCCAGCAAACCTCCGGGAAGATTGTCATAATAGCGCTCATCAAAGATCGTATGCAAGTTGTACACCCCCATGATCACACCCATTCGCTTTCCTCTGGCGATAGTTGCCAGATAGTCTACCATTTTATAATGTTTCAAATAGTTGGAGATCATAACTGTATAACCCAACGAAGTTAACAGCTCGGCTCTATCGACAAAATCCTTATCAGAGATCTTCCCATCGGCTGTCAGGTCTTTCAATGTGAGTTCGAACACAACGGAAAGGTTCTTTTCCTCAACATCCCGCTCTTTGAGAAATTGCCTTTTACCGGTTTCGATCATGTCGATGTGAACTTTAGTCACCGGTCGGAATCGGCCGCGCATCAACAGAATATTTTTCTTATAGAGGGCAGTAGCAGGTTGGAGTACATGATCACTTAGATCGAACATGGTAGCATCCGTGATTCCACGTTTGACCAGATTCAATGCGATTATCCGGTTATCGATGGTTCTAAAATCCGGACCAGAAACTCGAAGCATATCGATCTCCATGCGATCACGCGGAAGACGATGAGTCAAATTCGTCAGAAATTCATTGAGATCATCAAAATGAAAATAACAGGCATGGATCAAATTAACACCCAGAATTCCGAGTGCTTCTTGCTGAGCCTTATGACTATTGTCATGCATTTTAATGTGCAGGATAATATCATTGGGTTCTGACTCAAGGCTCAGCTGAAAGCGAATTCCCACCCAGCCTTGCCCCTGATTTGTCTTGTGATAGTTCAAAGACTCAACGGTATTACAAAAGGCAAAGAATCTGGATTCCTTATACTTGTTTGGCAATCGGAAAACAAGCGTGTTGTATTCGGTATCGAGCATCGTCATGAGTCGTTCCTCACAAACATAACGCGAGGCTGGACCATACATGGAGTCCGAGACCTTCATGTCATATGCAGACTGCGTGTAAGCAATAGTTCCTGAACTTCCGCCAGCCTTAAAGAAATTCGCCGCGACTTCCTGTCCAGCTCCGATCTCAGCAAAACACCCGTACACGTCTGATGTCAGGTTGATTTTGAGCGCCTTTTCTTCCGTCGTCAATCTTCTTTCGTCGATCATTTTCTTTTAGTTCGGATCCTGAAAATCAGGATTGTTAATGAAATCGTAATCGGTCAGCGTTTCGAGGAACTTCTTTAACAACTGTTTTTGTTCGACATCGAGTTGAACCCCTCCTTGAAATGCAAATTCGATGAGTGGATCGATCGTCGGGCTCTGATTAATACCTGACGAATAATGATCGATGACCTGTTCCAACGTGGAAAAGCGCCCATCATGCATATACGGAGCAGTGAGGGCAATGTTTCGTAATGTGGGAACTTTGAATTTTCCATTGTCATTCGGATTGCCGGTTACAGCACCCCTTCCTAGATCTGTAAACGTGAGATCCAGTCCATTGTTACTAAATTTCTGAACTTGCATGAGCGGTCCGTTATGACAATGAAAGCAATCGGCTCCACTGAGACTTTTGAATAGATCGTATCCTGCAAATTCCTCCGGAGAGACTGTCGCCAGTATTGCCTGCTCCTCCGAATTCAAGGAGTAGTTGTTCTCGTACTTGTACATTATGTCGTACTTTGATTTTCCGGAGATCAAGGTCCGTAAGAATTGTGCGATAGCTTTAGACACTTTCATGGAATCTATACCTTCCTCACCAAAAGCTCTGAAAAACATGTTTCTGTATTTGACATCGGTGTTCAGCTTGGCAACAGCATCTTTCCACTCCTCGTGCATCTCGATCGGATTCGGAATTGGCTCCAGAATTTGCTCTTCAAGCGTTTTGGAGCGACCATCCCAGAAAAAAAAGTTCTGCCATCCCAGGTTGATCAGTGCCATCGAATTCCGATTTCCCGGTATTCCAGCAATTCCTACAGAGAACTGATTCGGGTCGGAAAAACCGGCATCAGGTGCATGACAAGAAGCACACGACATGGTATTATCGCCACTTAGCTTTTCCTCGTAGAACAAATGCCTTCCCAAGATTACTCCTTCGACCGTCATTGGATTATCCTCAGGGATCAGCATATCCGGAAAGTGTGAAGGAATCTTGAGGTCATATGGCTTGGGCATATAATCCACCCTGTCCTTTCTACAGGAAAGGAATGCCACGAGACCAATGAAAACGAATAATAGGTATTTCATAATGATCAATAAACCCCCAATGCATCTCTGAAATGTTCAATAATCTTGAGGCTAATGGCTTCCTGACCGGCTGCAGTATGGGATGAATACTCATTTTTGAGATCAATTGAAGATGTTCCATTGTTCAAGAACTTTTTCATATCCAGCTCAAGTCTCGACGAATACAGATTCGCGCCTGCTGCATTCCAGGTAAGTGCGGGAAAGCTCAGGCTTTGCAGGTAGGAATCACCTCCCACGTGAAAGACAACCAGATGATCGAAATCGTCAACCCCATCGTTGATCGTGTCCACTTTTGCCTCGATCTTTACGAAGATATAGCCGGGATTCCAGCCCCAATGCATGTCATTTGCTATGGATATATTGAGTGGATCATCCGTTGCAAAGTCAGAAGGATCTGCGTGATTGCGGTCTTCCGTTACCCCCAGATATCCTGTAATTGATACAAAATCCGTGGGTTTCGCAGTTTTGGTAAATAATGTGACACCGCGCTCTCGCATGTCAAAGAGTGCTGAGGAGGCCAGTGTTTTCGTACCGATTTTTAAATTAGTCAGGTAACATTTGAGATCGGTAAACTGTATGCGATAGCCTTCGTCTGTAAGGTATGTTTGATCAAGTACCAAATCCTCCGAACCGAATGTCGGGATCATTTCCAAACGAAGCTGATCAGCATTTGGATCAGTAGTTTGTGGTTCCTCGTCTTTACAAGAGATCAGGAAGACACATGCTGCAAGCGAAAATAGGAGAGCTACTTTTATCATGCTAATCAAATTTACAAAAAATGCCGCTTTAACTGCTATATTTAACTCAATTATTCGTTAATTGTTCGATTACTTTTTTTTATGACGGTTGCAAAGAAATCTTCATTTCAAATTCTCAATGCGTCTGCCGGGAGTGGTAAGACCTTCAATCTTGTCAAAGAGTACATTAAACTGCTTATCCACGATCCGGACAATACCCGGAAGTTCACGAATATCATTGCTATGACGTTCACGAACATGGCAGCGTTGGAAATGAAGACGCGAATTATCTCTTCCATGGACATGCTTAGTCATCCCGAACGTACAGGTTCGAAAGCTGAAGGACTAGCAACCCTCATAGCTGCAGATCTCGGCCTGAAAAAAGATGAAGTGTTCAAGCGGGCAGCGTCTGTAATGAGGCAAATGTTGCACAGCTACGAAGATTTTTCAGTCATGACGATCGATAAGTTCAACCTACGTTTGATCCGAAGTTTCAGTCGCGATCTTGATCTACCGGCTGATTTTGATGTTGTGATGAACGAAGATCTGGTCATTGAGCAAGTTGTTGATCTCTTGCTGAGTAGAATGGGATCGAGCGACATGGTTGAATTCACCCGACTTGCGCTACGTTATTCGGCGGAAAATCTGGATGAGGGAGAAAGCTGGGATTTCCGGAGAAGCCTCATCGGATTCGGAACGAACTTCAGTAAAGAAAAAGATCAGCCTACACTTGAACGACTGATAGGGGAAGACATCACTGAGGACTCATTGGCTGAATTACGTGAAGAAATGAAAGCGTTGGAGGAAGAATTCTCAGCACTTGCTATTGAGGCAAACCAGTTGATCTCTGGCTATTGTGTGGATAGTTCCGTATATCCTCAAGGCTCTAAATTGGTCGGTAGAATAGAAAAGATGGCAGGAGGACTTCGGGCCGATACGGAAAACTTATCCGACACACTGAAAACGGTCATACGTAGTGAAACTCCCAAGGGTAAATTCTTTCCCGATGAGCTTAGATCTGTACTACAGAGGATCGACGCATTTAAGGACGCTTACAATGCACGATATAACTTAATCGCGCAATATGCCCGCAATTTCTACAACGTAGCCCTGTTGCGTTACCTGGCCGGAGCAATTGAAGATATGAAGAAGAAGGAGCGCATCATTCGTATTTCAGAATTCAATAAGCTGATCTCCAATCTCGTCCGAAATGAGGATGCCCCTTTCATCTACGAACGACTTGGAATAAGGTATCAGCATTTTCTGCTGGATGAGTTCCAAGACACCTCAAGGCTCCAGTGGTTGAATATGGTACCCCTTGTTCATGAATCTCTTTCTCAACGGAAATTCAACCTGATCGTTGGTGATCCCAAACAGTCGATCTATCGGTTCAAGAACGGTGTTGCAGAGCAGTTTGTAGAGTTACCGGGGATCTACAATCCGGAGAAAGATGCCTCGATCGCTAT
>JBKCAB010000675.1:0-16264 GCA_046307935.1 Bacteroidota bacterium
AAGCGACAGCATATGTCTGACAAAAACATTCATGCAACCGACTACTTCCAATTATCTCCAAATTTCACTCTTCCCTCAAGGTTCCTCATTGACGAAAATTTACCTTTGCAACATGAAGATAAAATTCATCTGCATCGGCAAGACCGGGAAAGACTTTCTTGAAAAAGGCGAAGCCGAATACCTCGGCCGATTGAAACACTACCTTTCCATAGACCGCATCGAGATCCCGGATCTGAAGAACACAAAAAAACTGACGATAGATCGGGTCAAGGAACTGGAAGGAAAAGAGCTATTGCAAAAAGTTGCTGAAGGTGAACAACTTTATCTTTTGGATGAAAATGGGAAGGAACTATCTTCGACCGAATTTGCCGGATTCCTACAACAGCGATTCAATTCAGGAGGCAAAGCGATCAACTTTGCAGTAGGTGGTGCTTACGGTTTCTCTGAGGAAGTTTATGCGTCAGCCCAAGGCAGGATCAGTCTGTCACGTATGACCTTTTCCCATCAAATGGTCCGAATGATCTTTTTCGAACAGCTTTACCGTGCCATGACCATTTTGAAAGGAGAACCTTACCACCACCAATGAGTGTCCGAAACAGTTACGAATGTAGCTTCGCACAATTAAGAAAAGTAATTGTCACTAATTTTACTGCATGTTAGAAGAAATTATCGATCTCGCACTTAGAGAAGACATTGGAGAAGGAGACCATTCAACCCTAGCCTGTGTTCCTGATAATGCAACCGGAAGCGCGCGACTCTTGATCAAAGAAGCAGGTATCCTTGCCGGTGTGGAACTGGCTCAACTGATTTTCCATCGTTTTGATCCGACACTGAAGATCGAAGTACTTTTAAAAGACGGAGCCAGCGTTCAGCCGGGCGATATTGCTTTTACTGTAAGCGGACAATCCCGTTCCATACTCAGTACCGAGCGCTTGGTACTGAATTTCATGCAACGCATGAGCGGCATTGCAACCCAAACTGATCGGATCAGCCGATTAATCGAAGGGACAGGTGCGAAATTGCTCGACACACGCAAAACAACGCCGGGCATTCGATATTTAGAAAAATGGGCGGTTCGTATCGGAGGCGGATACAATCACCGATTTGCACTCTACGATATGATCATGTTGAAGGACAATCACATCGACTATGCCGGTGGTATTCGTCAGGCCATAGATCGTGTGCATGAATACCTCAATACTACCGGTAAAAAGCTCAAGATAGAAATAGAGGTCCGTAATCGCGATGAGCTCCGTCAAGTACTGGAGGCCGGACGTGTAGACCGCATCATGCTGGACAATTTTACACCAGACGATATCCGCGAGATTCTACCAGGAATTCCGGAAAAATATGAAACTGAAGCATCGGGAGGGATTACCGAGGCGAATATACGTTCTTACGCCGAGACAGGTGTCGATTTCATCTCAGTAGGCGCATTGACACACAGCGTAAAAAGTCTGGACATGAGTTTAAAAGCTTCTTTCTGATCAAACGAATCAACAGGTCAGCTATGAGCGGTCATCGAGTATATCCTCCTTATTATTTTTTTTGTCAACCAAACCAGCTGGGACGAAAAAACTAACCCCCACCGTGAAAAGTCCTGCCAGCAACAAATAATAGCCGTAAGGCCATTTCATGATCATGAAAACAAGTCCAACAAAAAGTATGAGACTACCTAACCAATAAACAAGGTTAAATCCGGGGTCGTGTTTACCAAAACGAAAAGACAATAAATTAAGTAAAAGCGCAGAGGCGCCAAAAATGAGAAACAAAATTCTCGCCAACGGCAATGAAATATATTCTCTACCGGTTCCAGTGAACAATACGATTGCCATCAGAAAAGCAATGGCGAAAAATATGGCGGCTATCCGCTTTAGTAGCATGGATCGATTTTTAGTGTATGATATCGTTAAACATTCATGTATTCGTGATCTCCAATAGATAATTCCTGATATCCAGCAACAAGTCCATGTCTTCCTCCAGGCGATTACCTATGACGACCACATTGGCTCCATGATCATGCATTTCCCGGATCGATTGAATACTTCGAACACCACCTCCAATTAGTATGGGCAACCCTACCTTCTTCATATCGCTGATCATTCCCAAAGGCACCGTAAAACGCGCACCACTTCCGGCATCCAAAAAAAGTAATTTCTTACCGAGTAGCTTTGCCGCCATGGCTGTTTGTCGCACAATGGCCAGGTGATCACGGGGAATCGGAGTTGTCTGACTCATGTATGCGACAGAAGACAAAGCCCCCCCATCAATAAGAAGGTATCCTGTCGGAATAACCTCGATATCCATTTCGAATAATTCTATGGCTGTCTGAACGTGATGCCCGATGAGGAAATCCGGGTTCCGTCCTGAGAGCAAACTCAGATAGAGAATGGCATCCGCCTTTTCCGTCAGTTGCTGACCTGATCCGGGAAAGATCACCATCGGCAAGCGACTCCCTTCTCGGATCCAGCCAATGACACGATGAAAATCTTTAGCTGCAACTGAGCTGCCACCGACGAATAAAAAATCAATGCCGGCGAATTCGGCCTTGTTCAGTAGTTCAAGGAGTCTGCCCCGATCAGCGCATTTTTCCGGATCGATGAGTACTGCAACCGATTTACGGTCACGTATTCGATCATATATAAAGGTATTGCTATTCAAAACCACAAATATTTACAGAAAGAATGGTGTCCACATGATCGATCGTACATACCTTGGTCCGAAGTATCTTATCCGGATTAACGATCTGACCCTCCCATTGATTGGGCCCCACCTTATCGATAAGGAGGTCCGTTCTGAAGTGCACCCCCTTTCTTCCAGCAAGCTTATACAATACTTCCTTCACAGACCACGCCTTGGTCATCTCAACCGGATCCGTAGAGTCGAGCATGGAAATCTCTCGGTCGGAAAGAAATTTTCGTGAGAGCTTCGCTGCTTTAGAACGGATCGTCTCCAGATCCAGTCCTACCTTAAATCCTTTGCAGAGGGCAATACCGACAACACCACTTGAATGACTTATGGAAATAAACCCTTCTTTATTTATATAAGGTGCTCCGCTCGGATCATAATGAATGTGCTCAAAACCAAATATTCTATGCCGTAAAATACGTGTTGCCGCGAACTGCTTCCTACGTTCAGGATGTGCAAAGCTTAAATACCGCTCTTTTTCGTCATCGGTCAAATGATCCAGATAGGTAGAAGAATCGAAATCCTGGTAGTGCAGTAAATGCACCTTTACCTGATCGATCTGTATGGAATCCTGTGTAAAAGGCATCCGTTGGGTTTTACACAAAGTAACAAAAAAAATTGCGATCCGATTAGACATGTATAAATGAATGAAAAGTTAGTGTGAAAGGATATTTATGATGACGATCAACATTTAACTTTGACAGCTAACAAAGAGCTATTCTTGATTTTAATTTTTTTTAACACTCCAAGTTGTAAGATTGATTTTTTCTATATTTACCAGCTTTTGTGCGTTAACTAGTTTTAATATAAACTGTACTTATGTTACGAAAACTTAACTTCTTACTATTAAGTATCTTTATCACAGCATCTTATAGTTTTTCTCAGACTGGTCTGGGTACTATCAGGGGTACTGTTAAGGACGGAGATACGAAACAGCCTATCCCCTTTTGTAAAGTGGTACTCATTCAAAACGGGAACGTGAAAGGTGGTGCGAACACTGATTTCGATGGAAAATTCCAGATCAATGCTGTCGCTGCCGGTGAATATGACGTTGAGGTTAGAAATGAGACGGAGGGTTATCAACCAACTGCTCTGACCGGTGTGATCGTATCGGCGGAGAAAATTACATTCCTCGACGACCTAACCGTAACCAAGGCTAAAGATGTTCAGGATATTGAAGAAGTTGTCGTTGTTGCCTATAAAGTACCACTTATCGACAAGGATGGGGGCGCCTCAGGTGCTACCGTTACAAGAGAAGATATCTCGAGACTTCCTGTGCGCTCTGCTGCAGGTGTTGCGCAAACCGTTGGGGGTGTTAACTCAGATGAAGGTTCAGGTGCAATTTCTGTTCGCGGATCACGTTCGGATGGAACGTACTTCTTCATCGATGGTATAAAAGTTCGTGGTTCCTCTAACCTTCCAAAATCCGCAATTGAAGAAGTCACGGTCATAACTGGTGGACTCCCTGCGAATTATGGTGATGCAACTGGAGGTATTATCTCCGTAACTACCAGAGGGCCATCCGCTAAATATTTTGGATCAGTTGAGGCAGTTACTTCCGGATTCTATATCAGAGGTGCTGATCCACTTGGATATGATGGAAAAGTATATGGATTCGATAAGTATGGATACAATCTATTGGAAGGTATGCTTTCAGGTCCGCTTTGGATGCAGCGCGACTCAACGGGTAAGAAAACGAAACCGAGACTTGGTTTCCTCATTTCAGCAAACTTCACGGATGAACTGGATAACCGACCTTTGAACGGAGGTAGCTATCGAATCAAGAAAGATGTACGTGAGCAATTGATCAACAATCCGCTACGTCCTACTTCAACTGGTTTTGGAACATTTCACAATGCCTCATTCCTCAGACAAGATGACTTCGAAAAGGTAGATTGGAGGATGAATGCACGAGGTTCAGTATTCTCTGCGCAAGCAAAAGTAGATGTAAACCTCGGTCCTTCAGTGAACTTGACGTTCGGAGGATCGATGAACTATGCCTACGGTAGTAATTACTCTTTTGCAGGTTCATTGCTCAATTTCGAGAATTTTGGCGCCTACAAATCGCTCGACTGGAGAGTCTTCGGACGTTTGTCGCAGCGATTCAGTAATGACAGAGAGGGAAGCAGTTCGAAGATCAAGTCTGCATTCTACAACTTAATGGTTGACTACTCCAAGTCTACTGATGACATCTACGACCCGAAGCATAAGTACAATATGTTCAACTATGGACACGTAGGTAAATTTGTAACAACCAGAAGACCTTCTTATGCGTTTGATTCAGATCTGAACATGTGGGTGCATGACGGTTTCAAGGATGTAAGAGTTGATTACACACCATCCGAGACCAATTCAGCATTGGCAGCGATCACCACACAGTATTACGACATTTATGCTGATGATGCAACTGGTCGTTATGAGAATTTGTTCCAGATCCAGCAAGGTAATGCACTTCGTAACGGTGATGCTCCTGCAAGTGTATATCAGATTTGGTCTAACATTGGTACGCCTTACAACTACTTTGGTAAAGGAGAGAATGATCAGTTCCGTGTGACAGGATCAGGCTCCGTTAATATCGGTGACCATTCACTGTCACTTGGTTTTGAATACGAGCAGCGATGGGATCGTGGTTGGACTTCAGGTACATCAACAGGTGGAGGAACAAACGGACCTTTGGGAATCTGGGCAATTGCACGACAGCTGGCTAACTTCCACATACGTGAGCTCGATCTTTCCAGCGGAGTCATTTCTGATTCAGGTTCATTCAAAGCCATCACTTATGACCGCTTAAACTCCGGTATTGCCTATCAGGAGATCGACCAGAACTCAGATATCAACGGTGATGGTGTTATCGGAGGTTACGGAGGTCAGGCCTATAATGACAACCAATCTTTCTTTGACTACAATCTGCGGAATTACTTGTTCGAACAAGGGCTTATTTCTCAGGGAGGAGCAGGTTCAGATTTCATCGATATAGACATGTACGATCCATCAATATTCACATTCGACATGTTCTCTCCTGATGAGCTTTTGAACGGTGGTAACTCATTTGTTTCTTATTGGGGTTATGACCACACTGGCAAGAAAGTGCGCGGAACTACTGATATAGACAAATACTTCACTGAAATCGATGAGAATGGTAATTACAAGCGTTTCGTCGGTGCGTTCCAACCTATATATATGGCTGGTTACTTAATGGACAAGTTTGCTTTCCGAGACATCGTCTTCAACGTTGGTGTCCGAGTTGACGTTTTCAATGCCAATCAGCCTGTCTTGAAAGATCAATACCTTTTCTATGAGGCGAGAACAGTTGCTGAAGTTAGAGCGCTAAAAGAATCTGATCCTTCTCAGTACTCTTGGGTTGAAATCCCTGAAGGACTGGGTGATGATTATGTGGTTTACGTGAACGACGTGAATGCACCTAACGCTATCAATGGTTTCCGAACCGGAATGAATTGGTACAATGCAGACGGTATCCAGGTAGAAGACCCGAAAGTGATCCGAGGAGCAACCGGGATTGCACCTTGGCTAACTGAAAATGGTTTGGCAGCTGCCAATGCAGGTACACCAACTGCAGATGCTTTTGAGAACTACAAGCCACAGGTGAATGTAATGCCGCGTATCGCATTCTCCTTCCCTATTTCGGATGAAGCATCGTTCTTTGCACATTATGACATCCTTACTAAGCGTCCGACAAACGGTTTCCGTTTCGATCCGTTCCAATACCAGTTCGTGAATCAGAGAAGTGCAATCATCGATAACTCGAATCTGAAGCCGGAAACAACAGTTGATTATGAACTTGGATTCCAGCAGGTGTTGACAAAGACTTCCTCTTTGAAGATCTCAGCTTTCTATCGTGAGCAGCGTAACAACGTACAGCTTATCAATGTATTTGAGGCTTATCCTGCAACGTACCGTACATTTGGAAACCGTGACTTCGGTACGGTGAAAGGAATGACTGTTTCCTACGACTTAAGAAGAACAGGTAATGTACGCGGTACACTGGCTTATACACTTCAGTTCGCTGACGGAACAGGGTCGGATGCGACTTCTGCGGCTGGTCTTGTGAATGCCGGATTACCAAACCTCCGTACGATCTTCCCATACTCATTCGATCAGCGTCATGCGTTTGCACTTACGTTCGACTACCGATACGGGGAAGGAGAAGACTACAATGGTCCAATGATCGGAGACTTTGCAGTTCTTGAGAATACTGGACTGAATATTGTATCGAATATCTATTCCGGAAATCCATACTCTTCTCAGACTTTTATCACAGACGAAGCGATCGGAAACCTTTCTGCTGGTTTGAACGGTACACTGAATGGTTCACGACTTCCGTGGGCATACCGTTTGGACATCCAGCTTGACCGTACAATGGAGCTTGAGTTTGGAAAAGAGGATAAAAAGAAGACAACCTTCTTGAATGTTTATGTGCGTGTTACAAACTTGTTCAACCAAATGAACATTCTGAATGTATACCGCGCAACAGGAAACTGGGATGATGATGGATACCTTGCAGCTGCTGCAAACCAAACTTCGATCCAGAACCAGTTGGATGAACAATCCTTCCGTGATTATTATACAATGAAAATCCAAAACCCATTCAACATCAGCGTTCCAAGAACGATCCGTTTGGGTGTCAAATTTGATTTCTAATTCATAATAAAAAGCAATTATGAAAAAACAGTTGATAACAGTTGCTCTGACCGCTGCAGCGATCTGTTCGAATAGTGCCTTTGCATACCTGGGACCTAACGACAAGAGTTACAAGCCTTCTCCAATTCAGAAGGGAGCGAACTGTGCACCGGCAACAGCTAAATTGACAATGGAGTTCAATGACGTAAAAGCATTGATCGAGCAAGGTGGTAGTATGTTCCAAAATCGCCAGGCGGGCGTTGCTGCCTACGAGATTCCAAAGGGAAGCGGTCTGCACTGTATTTATGCAGGTGCCCTGTGGATGGGTGGAACCGATGTAAACGGTCAGTTGAAGTTGGCTGCTCTTCGCTACAGACAAGGAAATGATTTCTGGCCGGGTCCCCTTACGGTGAATATCGGTTCAGGAAATTTCAATCCTGGTGGACCTGTCGGTGATGACGCGGTGCGTGATTTCGGCGATGCCAACATCGATCCAAATGAATGTCTTGCATTTGACCAGTTCTATACCATTCGTAAAGCAGAAGTCATTCGTTTCAATATCTGGTGGGAATGTACCAATGGTGTGACTACAGAAGGTTGTGATGACATCGAGTCACCATCAAATGATGAGCTGAACCGGATCTATGGATGGCCTGCACACGGTGATATTTCCAAAAATCAAGATTACTGGCTGGCACCATTTTACGATAGAGATGCTGATGGTGCATACAATCCTGATAATGGTGACCATCCATGGTACGATGATATTCTAGGTCGTGATGACGTGGAGTGCGGAATTGATCGACGAATTACTCTTTACGGTGACGAAACACATTGGTGGGTATTCAACGATAAAGGGAACATCCACACGGAAACCAATGGTGATCCTATTGGTATGGAGATCAGAGCACAAGCATTCGCATTCGCTACAAATGATGAAGTCAACCGAATGACATTCTATAACTACGAGTTGATCAACCGTGGAACTCAAACGTTGTACGACACCTATTTTTCGCAGTATCTTGATGCGGATATAGGGAATTATGTTGATGACTACACTGGATGTGATGTTTCACGCGGTTTGGGATACATGTACAATGGAGACCTTTTCGATCAGGCAGACGGTGGTCGTCCGGGATATGGAGACAATCCACCAGCGATTGGTTGCGATTTCTTCGAAGGTCCTTATCAAGATGCGGATGGTATTGATAACGTTGGTCCCGTTACAGATGAAAACAATGTACTCATCACACCTACAGTGCAGGAAGCTCTTGCAGGAAACGGTATCGTTTACAGAGGTATCGGTATCGGCTATTCTGATGGGATCGTTGACAACGAACGTTTCGGTATGCGTCGTTTCACATACTATACATCTACTTCCCAGTACCCTTACAACGATCCGGGATCTGCAGCTGAGTACTACAACTTCATGAAAGGTGCATGGGCGAACGGATCAGAGATGTTTTTCGGAGGTCTTGGTTACGAAGGTTCTACCGGGGTAACGAATATACCATCTGACTACATGTTCCCTGGTGATTCGGATCCATTGAATTGGTCTACCGCTGGCGTTGACCCTGCATTTACATGGGATGAATCAACAAATAACAACCCTTCTGGTGACCGTCGATTTGTACAATCTGCCGGACCATTTACACTTCGTCCGGGAGCAGTAAACAACATTACTGTTGGTATCGTATATGGTAGAGGTACTGAAGGAGATCTTTTCTCCTCTGTTAACGCCATGAAGCGTGCAGACACTAAGGCACAAGCACTCTTCGATGCATGTTTTAAGATTCTTTCACCACCGGATGCTCCGAAATTGACGATCCAAGAATTGGAGAACGAGCTCATTCTAATGCTCGAGAACCCAATTTCATCCAACAATTATCAGGAAGGATATGAGGAGCTTGATGAGATCAATATCCCGGATCTAACCGTTGACCGATATTATCGTTTTGAAGGATATCAAATCTATCAGCTGGCTAACGATGATGTATCAATTGCAGATATCAATGACCCTACCAAAGCGAGGCTTGTAGCTCAATGTGATGTCAAGAATGACATTAGCCGAATTATCAATTTCGAATTCGATGAAGCGCTTGGATACTCAATTCCTGTTGAAAAAGTAGATGGTGAGAATGAGGGTATTCGCCATTCTTTCCAGATGACTGAAGATGCATTCGCTCAAGGTGATCGACGTCTTATCAATCACAAGACTTATTACTACGTGGCTGTAGCTTATGCCTACAACAACATGGCTGACCTCGCAACAGGAACACCGAATCTTTACAATCCAAATGATCCCCTCGGATTGGATGGACAGAAGATTCCATTCATTTCCTCACGTTTGAACTTTGATGGTACGGCTATTTCCGCAGTGGCAGCGATTCCTCACAATCCAAAGCCGGAGAGTGATGGAACAGATCAGCGCATAGAATACGGTTCATCACCAAGAATTACCCGTCTGGATGGGTATGGTAACGGAAATCGTGCACTCGAATTTACGTCCTCCACTTTAAATAGTATCCTCAATGACGGATATGTTGAAAATCCTGTTTATGAATACGGCGCCGGACCGATCAATGTGAAAGTAGTTGATCCGCTCAACCTTGCGGGTGGATACTACGAATGTAAGTTCAGAGATTATGGTACTTCAACGACAAACGCTGCAGATACCGCAAGCTGGATCATTTACAGGTATGACAAGAAAGATGGTAATCTGCTTGACTCTGTTACCTCCGATGTGACAATAGCGCGCTCCAACGAGCAGATCATTCCGCAATGGGGAGTTTCTGTACAGATTTATCAGGAGAAATACTATGGTCCTTCCGGAAACACTGCAGTCAAGATTACAGATATGATCGATGCATCGATCGAATTCACTGACTCTTCAAAGCAGTGGTTGTCTTTCGTACAGGACAATGATGCTTTCTATCCTACAAACTGGATACGTTCAGGTGACTATGCGCCTGTAGATCCGGATGATTGTCTTCCTGATGGACTTCCGTTCCTGAATCCTTGTAATTACCCTGATGAATCCGGGCAGGATCCGGATAAGAATTTCGCGAAGATCATTGAAGGAGGTATTGCGCCGCATCGACTTGTCGGCTACCAGGCTGATTATATGCCACTCGCCTATTATAACTTGTCTAGTCCGGGATCTTCTAAACAAAATGCCTCGATCTCTTTCCTACCTTCAGTGAACATTGTACTGACCAGTGATAAGCGACTATGGACACGTTGTCCGGTGATCGAGCTTGGACGTCAAACCTCACTCAATGTGGGTGGTGCAGCTGCCGGACAAATGAGAAAGAGCTCAAGTGTTGACAAAGACGGAGATGCTGACGGAACAGGAACAGGTATGGGATGGTTCCCGGGTTATGCTGTGGATCTGGAGTCAGGAGCACGTCTCTACATGGCTTTCGGTGAAAACTCTTTCCTCGGTGGAGAGAACGGTGCTGATATGATTTGGAATCCAACCGACCGATTGGTGGATGGTGTGGGTAATCCGTTGTTGGGTGGTATGCATCCGATCTATGTATTCAGCTACAAGCAGAAGTCGCTGAATAACTTTACTCAAGGCTTTGATTTCCCGGCATATATTCCTGCTGAAGCAGAGTCTGCGAATTCTTCCCAGAACTTTGCCTACTCAAAAATGCTGGAAGTAGAAGCTAACAACTCTGCCGCTAAGCGCGAATTCTACGGAAGTTTATCTTGGATCGCATTTCCACTTCTTTCTGAAGATCAAAATCTCTTATCGACAGACGTTACCATCCGATTGAGAATAAATAAAGAGTATAAGAATTTCGATGCAGACAACGACGGAGATTCTAATCCGGTTTACTCTTGGTCGATGGATGACATATTTACGATCACCGGAAGTCAAGATATGCTGTCTGAAGCGATGGAAATGATCAATGTTGTTCCGAACCCATACTATGCGTTCTCAGAATATGAGCGCAACAGGTTGGATACGCGTGTGAAGATCACCAATCTTCCAGAGAGATGTACCGTCAGAATCTACACAGTTAACGGTAAATTGGTGAGAACATTCAAAAAAGATAGTCCTATCACTTCGATCGACTGGGATCTCAACAACTGGCAGAATATTCCTGTGGCCGGTGGTGTGTACCTCATCCATGTGGAAGTTCCAGGAATCGGGGAAAAGGTGCTTAAGTTCTTTGGTGGAATGCGTCAGGTAGACCTTCAGGGTATCTAATAACAGAAAAACGGAATTGAAATGAAACGTTCAATGATGAAAATAAAGAATATACTGGCAATGGGTACTGTGATCATCAGTTTCGCAGCTTTAGCTGGTAATGAGGATCGTGTTGGTTCTGCCGGAGCATCTCATATGCTTGTGAATCCTTGGGCACGTAGCTCAGCAATGGGTGATGCGGGATATTCCATGGTCAATGGTTTGGAAGCATCCTACGTAAACATTGCGGGACTAGCATTTATGGACAATACACAGATCAAGTTCAATTATACGAATTGGATGGGTAATGCCGGAATCGCTCTGAACAGTGCTGGTATTGCACAGCGCATCTCTGAGTCGGATGTTATTTCTGTTAGCGTACAGTCAATGAATTTTGGTGAGGTTGCCATTACTACGGTAGCTAACCCTGAGGGGAACATTGGATTTTTCACGCCGAGAGCAAACGTCTTTAATGTTGGTTATGCAAAAGCATTCTCCGCCTCCATTTACGGTGGGATCAATTTCAAGGTGATCTCGGAGAACATCTCCAATCTTAAAGCAAGTGGAATGGCGATTGACGCCGGTATCCGTTATGTGACAGGTGAACAGGAACAGATCAAGTTTGGTATTACGTTGAAAAATGTCGGTCCTGTGATGCGTTACAAAGGTGATGGACTGGCACAGCAGGTAAATTATGTATCGACAGGATACCAGGCTTCGCTTGAGCAGCGTTCTGCAACCTATGAGATGCCATCCTTACTTGGTATCGGTGCTTCGTATGATTTTATTTTCAATGAAAGCAACAGATTGACTGCAGCACTCGGTTTTACGGCAAACTCCTTCTCTAAGGATCAATTCCGTGTTGGACTCGACTATGCCATGACATCTGATAAACTTGCTTTCAATCTTCGAGGCGGTTACGTGTATGAAGAAGGTCTGCTCGATGCGGAGAACCGCTCGAATGCACTGATCGGCCCTACTGCAGGATTCTCAGTAGACGCAATTATGGGTAAGAACCAAAGTGCTCTAGGTATCGAATATGCAGTTCGTCTTGCCGGCACATTTGGTCTCATCCACACTATTGGAGCGACGATCAATCTGAAATAAAAGAAAATTCATATATTTGTTCATCAGGAGAGTCCCATGTGGGCTCTCTTGTTTTTGTATAGAGATCAACAGTAAACATATGTCACAGGTTAATTATTACACGGCTGAAGGACTAAAAAAATTAAAGGATGAACTTCATGACATGAAGACCGTCCAAAGACCTGCTATATCCAATCAGATCGCTGAGGCAAGGGACAAGGGAGACCTTTCTGAAAATGCAGAATACGACGCCGCTAAGGAAGCACAAGGACTGCTGGAAATGAAGATCGCGAAACTGGAAGCGGTAATCGCCAATGCCCGACTGATCGATGGATCCAACATTGACAACTCCAAAGTATTCATATTATCCAAGGTGAGGATCAAGAATGTCGCCAATGGAATGGAGATGGAATACACATTGGTTGCGGAAAATGAAGCGGATCTCAAAGCGAAGAAAATATCTGTGGATTCTCCGATCGGTAAAGGATTACTCGGTAAAGCAATGGGAGATGTTGCCGATATTCAGACACCGAACGGAATAATTAAATTCGAGATTCTCGAAATTTCGCGCTGATGCCGACGATCTTCTCACGAATAGTAACTGGAGAGATCCCGTGCTACAAGGTGGCAGAGAATGACCGTTTTTTGGCCTTTCTCGACATTATGCCTCTTCAGAAGGGTCATGTACTTGTTATACCGAAAAAAGAAGTTGATTTCCTTTTCGATCTGGAGGATGCTTTATTGGCCGATATGATGCTTTTTTCAAAAAAAGTAGCCAAAAAGATAAAAGAGGTTGTGCCTTGTGTGAAGGTTGGAGTGGCTGTCATCGGGCTGGAAGTACCTCATGCGCACATCCATTTGATTCCTATTAATACCATGAAAGATATGGATTTCACACAACCTAAATTGCAGCTATCAGCTCATGAGCTCAGTGAGATCGCTTTGAAACTCAGTATGTAGTTTTGGTTCAGAATTTGTACTGGGTTTTCATTATTCAAAGGTCATGTGTCTGATTAAGAAAAGGTTTCTAAATGGGTTGCTAGGGCTCTTTTGCCTGTCAACAGCGCATGTAACAGCGCAACCTACTGTGAATGCAATGAATGTTTTGTTCATAGGTAACAGTTATACCCACATGAACAGTATGCCGGAACTGTTTGAAAAAATCGCCATCAGTAAAAAGATCAAGATCAACGTTGAAATGAGTGCTAAAAGCAGTCATACGTTCAAAATGCACTGCAACAGGCCTGAGATGTTCGAAAAAATCCGCAGTAAAAAATGGGATTATGTGGTCATTCAAGGCTTCAGCCGTGAGCTCATGTATGGCTATGAACATATTGATACAGCCTCTATTCCTTATTTCAACAAAATCGTAGATTCGGTCTATGCCGTGAACCCGTGTGCCAATATACTGTTGTACATGACCTGGGGATATAAGAATGGCTCTGATCTTACTCCTGAAACAGACTCCTTCATCAAAATGGCGGAACGCGTTTCAAATGGTTATCGCTATTTGTCAAATATTTTCGATATTCCAATTGTACCCGTTGGTGATGTTTGGAGGAACATACGGGAAAAGCATCCTGATTTGAAGCTGTACACTGAAGATGACCAGCATCCAACGATCAATGGTTCATATCTTGCAGCTTGCGCATTCTATTCTGCCATCTTCAAGTCATCGCCCGCGGACGGTTACAGCCCTTCGGGTGTTGAAGAGACGAATGCATCGATCATACAAAACTCGGCTCATCAGGTTGTTACCTCAAGACTTGATGATTATAAATTGAGGAATAATACACTGGATGTTTCCTACAAAAGAACTAAGAATAATGACTACTTTGCTTACTGTAAAGCATTCTACCCGAACGCTGAAGCGGTACACTGGGATTTTGGGGACGGAACAACGTCAGAAGAGCGAAATGTTGTACACAAGTATAAAAAAGCGGGAACGTACTATGTAAAGCTCGTCGTTCATGACAAGTGTGGTATCCGAGAAATTTACAGAAAAGTACACTTTAACGAACCCACTCCACCGTCGAAGAAAAAATCATCAAAACCCAAGACTAGCGGGGGGCAGAAAAAGATATGACCTATTCATTCTTGGCTGTCTTTAAGTTATAGATCTTCGCCCAAAACCGTCGTATAGGCCCCAGGATAAATTCAAGTTTAGCCGTTATCCATTCGATGTAGCGGATCACCAAGACATGAAAAGAGATAAAACAGATTGCTCCTATGACTGCCTGCCAGGGCGTCAAGGCTGCTGCGCCCGGATTGTATACTTCGTCCCTGTTGAAGAAATCATTCACCCCTACCCTGATCACACTTCCATATAGCAGCATCATGTGCATGACGTAGATCGTCAATGTATTCTGCCCAATTTTCAAAAAAAGACTCTGTGGGATATCTTTTACCAGTTTTTCTATGATCTGTAAAACGCCAAGTATCATCAGAACCATTCCCAATCGTTCATAAAGCCAATCTAGACTGTAAAAGAGGTGGTGGCTACCGTAAACGGACATGTCCAGCATTACGAGAAGTTTTTTTGCAAAGAAAAACAGGAACGCACCAATTGCTCCAAAGCTCAGGATGAAAGTCCAGGATTTTACATGATCCCGAAGATCATGAAGCAGAGCACCGATCATTGCGCCATACATAGTGAAGCCCATCCATGGAATGATCGGAAACACCGCGCGCGACATAGGTCCGTGGAACATATTCTGCAGAAAGAAGGGTGCATTTTCCGGCCATGGCATGTCTTTCGGTAACTGAACCATGAACAGATACAACCAGAAGGCGGCGGTACCTGCAATGAAATAATAGATCCACAGAGGAACAACCTTAATCAGTTTATACAACCCAAAAAGTAGCAGGATCATCAGAATTCCCATGGAGATACACTGGAGCACATGAAAGGCATAGAATTGCAAAAGATAACCCCAGAAAATCAGTTCCACCACCCTTTTGAAACCCTTTTTTATTCGGTCATTCCTAAAAAATGGCTCCTTCCGTTTGACCAACATAAGGTAAACGAAAACAATACCTGTTACTGTGAGGAACATTGGCGCGGTGAATCCTCGAATATATAACCATGTAGCGTAAGCCGGATAGGAAAGGTCCCTGAAAGAATTATCCAGTGTCAGGTCAATGAAATGACCTTCCAACATCAAAAGAATCGCTATACTTCTGGCGAGGTCAATGAACTTGAGCCGTATTTTCTTTGGTTTGTCGAACAAGCCTGCTTCGTCAGCTACCATCTCTGCTTCGGTTTGGACAAAAATAGAATATTACTTGAATAAAAAACAGGACTTTTATTCGATCTCCGAAGTGATCATGATCTTCAATGGTTCATCAAATCCTATAAGGTTCACTTCTGCATATTTCATGTTCTTACCCGCATATCCCGTTGTATCGAAACGCAGTATGACCTTCAGCGGCAAATCCCGGTTAACGTGCATTTCAGCACATTCAATGGAAACAGTATTAAAAGGACTTGTTAATGCACTTATAGTAACCTGTTCCTTCGAATTATTTCGGATCACGAACTCCTTCTCGATGATCGTCCCCGCCTTTACTTTTCCAGCATCAGCAACCGGTATATCGACTGAAAGCGGGAAAATCTTACGATCATCCAGGTAACTCACACTTTGGATCTCTACC
>JBKCAB010000676.1:0-2898 GCA_046307935.1 Bacteroidota bacterium
TCCCAATGCTGGTGAAATCGAGCACGAATGTCTTATCCGTGAAGAGGATAGGAATCCCTACTACAAGTCCGGTAACAATCGTAGCAAATGAAGGCGTTTTGTACTTAGGATGAACCTCCTGAAATTTCTTGGGAAGAAGTCCGTCACGGCTCATTGTCATCCAAATCCTAGGCTGTCCCAGCTGGAAAACAAGAATAACGCTTGTCATGGCGGCAACTGCACAGATCGAGATCAATGAGCCCATCCATCCAACATTTCGTAGAGAAAAGACCTCAGCAAGCGGGTCGCCAACATTCAGGAGCTTATAGTTCACCATGCCTGTCAGTACGAGTGAAAGCAGGATGTATATGACCGTGCAGATAATGAGTGAGTAGATCATTCCCCTGGGCAGATCACGCTGTGGGTTCTTACTTTCTTCAGCCATAGTTGACACGGCGTCGAAACCAATGTAGGCGAAGAAAACCGATGCGACACCCATCATTACACCGGAGAATCCGTTTGGCATGAAGGAGTTGCCAGCTCCAACTTCGCTTTTCGGAAACCAATTGGCTGGGTCGATGTAGAAGATCCCAACGAGGATAACCAACACTACAACTGCAAGTTTGATGAACACCATCACATTCGATATGTTCTTACTTTCCTTAACGCCAACATAAACCAGCCAAGTGATGAGGAAATTGATCAATAATGCCGGAAAATCAAAAATGATCCTTAGTGAACCAAGCATTGGTGCACTCGTCCAAGCAGCTTTCGCTTCGTTAGAATCCGCCAGCGTTTTTTTAGCTTCTGCATAGCTGATGGTCATCCAGTCGGGAAGATTAATGTGTACACTGTCCAACAAGTTGGTAAAATAATCGGACCATGAAAAGGCTACATAGATATTTCCGATCGAATATTCAAGCAATAATGCCCATCCAATTACCCATGCAATCATTTCACCGAATGAGGCATACGCGTATGTGTAGGCACTACCACTAACAGGGATCCTGGAGGCAAATTCACTGTAGCAAAGTGCAGTAAATCCACAGGCGATTCCGCAAATGATGAACAGAATGATCACACCCGGTCCGCCTGAAGCACACGCTGTGCCCATTGAGCTAAAGCTTCCTGCACCAATGATGGCTGCTATTCCGAGAAAGGTTAGGTCCCACTGGGTCAATACACGGTTTAGACCACTTCCGTGACTTTCATCGTATGCGGCATCTTTGGTAATCTTATCAATTGATTTTCTGCGAAATATGGACATCTTATCTTATTTATTCATTTCCAAAGATACGATTGACAGGAGAATTCGTGGATATTACGAAAAAAACTTGATTGGTACTGTGAAGGCTTGATGATGAAACGGAGATTTTACGGGGTATGATCCAAGGCGGTCTTTTTCAATTTGCAGGCAATTTCGTATTTTCGCATTTCAATTTTTCAGAACATGTTTGAAAATCTTACCGATAAATTTGAAAGAGCGTTCAAGATCCTCAAAGGACAGGGACAGATCACTGAGATCAACGTTGCAGAGACGCTGAAGGAAGTCCGCCGGGCATTGCTGGATGCCGACGTGAATTTCAAAACTGCCAAGGATTTTACCACTTCGGTAAAGGAAAAGGCGCTGGGTAGAGATGTGTTGAAGTCGGTTTCCCCGGGTCAGTTGATGGTGAAGCTCTGCCATGAGGAGCTGGTCGAACTGATGGGTGGCAATGAGTCTGAGATCAATATCAAGGGAAATCCAGGAGTCGTTCTCATGTCTGGTCTTCAGGGATCTGGAAAAACTACATTTTCCGGAAAGCTGGGAAATTACCTTAAGACCAAAAAAGGCAAGAATGTATTGTTGGTTGCGTGTGACGTTTATCGTCCTGCGGCGATCGATCAGCTGCATGTTCTTGGTGAACAGCTTGGTATCGAGGTGTATTCCAACAAAGAAGACAAAAACCCTGTTCGGATCGCTACTGCCGCTATTCAGCATGCACGAAGCAAAGGATTTAATGTAGTCATTGTTGATACCGCGGGTCGTTTGGCCATCGACGAGCAGATGATGGATGAGATCGCACGAGTAAAAGAGGCGATCCAGCCTTCGGAAACGCTTTTCGTGGTGGATTCCATGACTGGTCAGGATGCTGTGAATACCGCTAAAGCGTTCAATGACCGCATCAATTTCGATGGTGTTGTATTGACCAAACTAGATGGTGACACTCGTGGTGGTGCGGCCCTTTCGATCAAGGCCGTTGTGGATAAGCCGATCAAGTTCGTGGGAACAGGGGAGAAGATGGATGCGCTTGACGTATTCTATCCGCAGCGTATGGCTGACCGTATTCTCGGAATGGGCGATGTGGTGTCCCTCGTAGAGCGTGCTCAGGAACAATTCGATGAGGAAGAAGCGAAGAAGCTACAGCGACGTATCCAGAAAGACCAGTTCGATCTGAATGATTTTCTCGGGCAGTTGCAGCAGATCAAGAAAATGGGTAACGTAAAGGACCTCATGGGTATGATCCCGGGTATGGGTAAAGCCATGAAAGATGTAGATATTCAGGACGATGCATTCAAGCACATCGAAGCCATCATTCTATCCATGACACCTTCAGAGCGCACCAATCCGGTCCTTATTAACGGACAGCGCAAGACAAGGATCGCCAATGGCAGTGGAACCTCTGTTCAGGAAGTGAATAAGCTGCTTAAACAATTCGAGGACACCAAAAAAATGATGAAGCTGATGAGCAACCCGAAGAACATGATGGGTATGATGAAGCAGATGAAGGGGATGAGAGGGATGTAGGAATTGATGGGAATTAATTACGAATTACGAATTACGAATTACGAATTACGAATTACGAATTACGAATTACGAATTACGAATTACGAATTACGAATTACGAATTACGAATTACGAATTACGAATTACGAAGT
>JBKCAB010000677.1:0-1866 GCA_046307935.1 Bacteroidota bacterium
CCAATCTACGGCTCTGTGATATCTATTTTCGTTCTTGTATCCTCGTGGAGGGGGCCACAACCAATGTCCTTTGCGTAAAAGTTCCTTCATACCGGTTTTGGTCTTGTCTCTTCGCATTTCATTATCGAAACGGCTTAAGAGGAAAAAGAAATCCTGCTGCATGATGCCACCAGCATTAGATGTATCAACCTTTTGTGTGACGGCTATGAGGGTAATCCCTTGTTTCTTGAGTTCATCGGCAATGTAGGATGCATTAGAACCAGAGCGAGAAAATCGATCGTAGGAATAGATCAGGATGAAACCGATGGTTGAGTTTTGCCGGGCATACTTGATCATTCTCTGAAACTCTTTTCGCTCGTCGGTTTTCGCGGATTCATAGGTTCCACCGAAATACTCGACCACTTCAAGTCCATTTTTCAAAGCATATTCCTCACAGTACTTCTTTTGAGTACCCAAACTGGTATTATTGTCGGCCTGTTCCTTAGTTGAGACTCGCGTGTATATGATCGCTTTGTTTCGGTTCGATTTCTTATCCGTTTGGCCATAAAGTTTCTCGAAATCTTTAATCCTGTTCATCTGGGTTGTTAAGTGTGTAATGTATAATCAGTTCGCAATATGTTTCCAAAGTCTCAAGCAATTGTTTGGCCTGCTCCAATGGGATGTTTTTGATTTTTCTAAGTTTTTCAATCAGTAGTTTTCTTTTTTCTTCGTTTGAATTGTCCATCCGTTTTGCTGGATGTGCAACCATTCCGCTATTGGGTAATGTATGCTTGTTTTCATTAGATCCGGGTTATTCGGTATCGAGTTTGTACTTGATGGTGTTTTTACAGTGTACGATTTCACCATTTTGCGTTTTAATGGTAATGTTTTGGTAACCATTTTTCAAAATAAGTTCCTGAAGTCGAATTGCCTCAGAGATAGAATCTATCTTGCTTACTTCAATCATTTCCGGTCTTTTGGTGCGATCGTTGAATTTAATCTCCAAATGGTCAATGTCTCCATTTTTCATTAGTTGAAGTACCAATGCTTCTTCTTTACTCAGGATATTCACTCGCTGGGTCGATTGCTCAACACCTATATCACTGACTAAATCAGACATTGTCTCATTTAAAGAGATGTTAAGATGGGTCTTATCAATGAATCTATGGTATTCTTCATCTCCGAAGTTTAGTTCCGGATTGTCGTTGTCTTCGATAAAAAATTCACCATCAATATTTAGAAGTAAGCGAAAATTTTTCCTTGATAAAATTAACTGCACAACTATGCTTTCCAATAAGGTAAATTGATCCTTATTAAAGAGCGCATTAACATCGAAAGATTTAAGAAAATTATCGATCTCTTGAGGATCTTCCTTGTTGTCAATGTTTAAAATTAGTTGTTTGATCTGTGTTTTTACATCGGTTTCATCCAAGTCGAAAACACATTGGAGAAATCCATTTTTAATGTCTCGGATCAATTCCAGCCGTAGGTTGTAGTCACGCATTTTTTCTACGATCTTTAGCCAAAAGGCCTCCACGAGAGAAAAGTTAAACCATGCTCCGGTTTTGTTTTTTTCAAGCAGTACACCTTGTTTATCCCTATGGTGAAGTATGCGTGATTAGATGTCTACGTCGGCCCTGCGGTATTTCGGTTCTCTGATATACTGGAGAATATCTTGATCTCTATCAACGAAGGCTTTGATTCCTTCGGCCATTTTGGTGTAATTATATTTCATGAAGCAAAAATATATTATTTCTGTAATATTTATTTCAAATAAGATATTAAAAAACTAATTTAGCCAAAATCTTAATCATATGGACACTAAAAGGGATATAAAGTTTGAATACTATTCTGATGGCCAATACTTCAAACGCTGTGCTTTTAAGC
>JBKCAB010000678.1:0-584 GCA_046307935.1 Bacteroidota bacterium
ATTCAGCTGAGCGGCTCCTACAACACCTTGACCACATTTAAAGATTTTGCATCCTATGACGGCGGCAATTTGGACTTCCTTGGATTTGGCTCATCCAGCAGATCGCTTCCTTCCGCACTTCCCTCTACAGCAGACTTTACGCTGCTTTCAAAAGAGGAAAAGGCGGTACTCGCGGAACAAATGAACTTCAGCTGGGCTGCAAAGTACCGAACGGCCATGCCAAATGGAAGCCTTCAATATTCCCTGGGCCGGAAGTTCGACCTGAAAAACTCTCATCAGCTCTCCTTCGTAGTTGCATACAACTACCAGAATAACTTCAATACTTCGACTTTGATCAGAAGGGAATTCGAAGAGCAGGCAACAGAGACGATCTTGAAAATGGAATTGAATGACTCTGTTTTTACGCGTTCTGTGATCAATTCCGGTATGTTCAACATTCAGTACAAGTTCAATAAAAAGAACAAGCTTACGCTGAAAACAATGGGGTCGGTAAACACAGACGACAAGGTCAACATCCGCCGAGGTGTGAGAGAGCTAGATAACGATCCGCACCAGTGGGAAAGATCTACCAACATTTGGTATAC
>JBKCAB010000679.1:0-2409 GCA_046307935.1 Bacteroidota bacterium
GCTATAAACCACAGTCAATTAAAATATAACTACAAACGCTTGTTTGCTAAATTTTTGTTGTCAAGCGCTGAAAAATTTCGTATAATAAAAAAATGGAGGTTAAAGATGGCAAGACTTGTAACTTACAAAGTTTACTATAGACCTGTAGGTGCTTGGAGATGGCGTGTTCTAAAAGATGTTTTGGAAGACGGCATTATAGATAATACAGAAGTTCGTTTTTTCATCAATAAAAAGAACCCTCACCCCCGAAGCGCTCTGATCATCCGGTCTTTTCCTTGAAGGTCAGCGCGCAATTCTACCCGATTAAATCCTAGATCTTTCAAAAGTAACACCAGCTCCTTCCCTTTTTGTTCATGGATCTCAAAATAAAGTTTCCCGCCCGGCTTCAAATAAACAAGTGCTATTTCAGCGATTTTTCGGTAAAAGAGCAAGGCATCCTTATCGTCTACAAACAAGGCCATGTGCGGTTCGTACTTCAAAACGTTCTCGTGCATTTGCTCCGCATCGGAAGCTAATACATATGGCGGATTGGATACCCAAACATCGAAAGTGGCTACCTCAAATTGCATGAATACCTTCGCGTTAAGTACATCTCCTTTGATAAGTGTAACTTGGCTATCGTGCTTACTGATATTTTCGGCAGCAAGTTTCAGCGCTTCTTCACTCAATTCCATGGCCGAGACCAACGGATTTTTTAACAATTTTTCAAGGGCGATAGGGATACATCCTGAACCGGTACACAGATCGAGCACATGCAGTCCGGAACTGGTCTTGTGTTCCTCAGCGATCCACTGAACCAGCTCCTCCGTTTCGGGGCGCGGGATCAAGGCACGTTTATCGCAAATCATCTGAAAACCGCAAAATTCGGTGAACCCTATGATGTACTGAAAAGGTTCATGCTGCTGCAGACGTTTTACGATCGAACGGAAATACAAGAGATCAGATTCGGAAAGTAAAAGGTCATCTGCCAGAAGATAATCCGCCGTACTGATCTGCAACCGATTGATCAACGCTACACGGAACATGGAACGCAGCTCCGATTCGGTGAATTGTTCAGATAATCGGTCACGGAAATAGTGCTTTGCAGCGCGAACTGTGTTGGTCTGAACGAACACCTTTTTAACGATTTAATATCCAGATCACGACACCAACGAGTGATCCCCTTTTTTCTTGTTCGCCATCCAGATCAACACAATTCCAGTAATGACCAGTGGAACGCTCAGCCATTGACCGGTGTTCAATCCTGTCATTAAAGCAATGGAATCGTCCGTATCGGACTGTCCGAGTTTAAAGAATTCAACAAGTATACGTGCTCCAAAGATCAAAATGAGAAATGCACCAAAAACAATTCCGGGCTTCTTCCAGGATTCTTTTTTCCAAAAAAGGAACATCAATACAGCGAATGCAATAAAATAACAGATCGCTTCATAAAGCTGCGCAGGATGTCTTACCGGGATCATGTTCCAGGAACACTCGTAGGGATAAAGACAATCGTGATGCAGGAAGCGAAAACCCCATGGAACATCGGTTTCTTTACCCACCATTTCATGATTGACGAGGTTCCCAAGACGAATAAAGGTTCCTCCGATTGCAATTGGTGCCGAGATACGGTCAAGTATCCAAAGAAAAGGCTTCTTTACCACCTTTCTGGAATAGATCCAAAGAGAGATAAGAATTGCGATAGCCGCACCGTGACTGGCCAATCCACCTTCATAGACTTTTAGAATATCTTCCGGATGAGAAAAATACCCGCGATCGATCACCACACCATAATCGTCATAAATATCCCACCATGGCCCATAGAAAAGGACATGTCCAAGCCGTGCGCCAACAATGGTTGGGATGACCATGTAAAGCACCAGCTTATCCAACGCACTGTCTTCGATAGACTCTTTTCTGAACATACGGCGTACAACAAAATACCCTAGGATCAACCCGGAAACAAAGAGGAGTCCGTAAAGATTTGGTGTCTTGTATCCGTCAAAGAGCTCGGAACTTATATCCCAATTAATGGCTGCGATCACTTCTTTTCAGCTTTTATTATTTCGACTAAAGGTAGCGGTTTTTCCTTTTGAAGCTTGAATTGCAGTTTTTCGGATCGTCCCTTTTTGAAAATCTTGTTGGACACCACTTTACCCTTGCGCATTGCTTTCTGTTCCTCTTCTGGCAAATGGATCACATGCTGACATTCATCTGAGCAGCAATTCTCCATTTTGGTCTTACATTCTTCGCATTGGATAAACAAGAGATGGCATGCGTCATTGATACAGTTGGTATGTACATCCGCAGGAGCTCCGCATTGGTGACAGACGGAGATCACATCCTCTGTAATTCGTTCACCGCGACGCTCATCGAACACGAAATTCTTTCCGATGAATTTATTTTCGAGTCCTTTCTCCCGGCAATCGT
>JBKCAB010000680.1:0-1754 GCA_046307935.1 Bacteroidota bacterium
AATGTGGTGGCCTGACTTCTGTTGTCTGAAACAGTCAATACTTTCGGATCGAAAAGGTATTCGGTTGAAACGCTGTTCTCCACTTTCGTATACGCAGAAATATCCTTTAAATTGAGCTTTTGAATTGCACCACTGGCATAGAGATAATTCTTACTGATACGATCGGTAGTACCGTAAACAAGAATGTGTTCCTGATCGATCAACAAACCGCCGGCAATACTGAACAATTCCGTCAGATTGGCCCATACCGTCCAGCTCGTCCGGTCATCTTGAAGATTCGAAGCAACAAGTGCTCCGCCCTTCATTTCTAAACTCGTGCCATTGTCAATGGTCCCGGGAAAGTCCGTTAAGCCAGCCCGATCAATCGGGGCCAGTTCGTCTACTGAAAAGAATTGTACTTCGTCGGAATCATGTTCTGATCTTTGAAACATTAGAAAACGGCCGTCCGAGGAAAAAACGGGATACTCGGAAACCAACGGAAAAGGACCATTGTGTCGGATGACCTCAAATGTTTTCAGATCCCTCGTTTCCAGTTCATACTGAAATTGCCCATCGATCAGGTCCTTGTAATAGATCAAAATAACGCGATCTGATGCAGGATCCATTGCCACAGCACGGACAACGGATGGAAGCGCGAAGACTTGCTTATCAGGATATAGGATAGCCGAGCCCGGTTTTGCGCTGTATCGCTCAATACCCTGTTGATCTTTGTACGCGAAAAAGTTGTTCTGTACACCAACGAAAAGATCACTGTTGGCTCGGAAAGCCAGCATCCAATTTCCGGGCATAGAGAACCTGAGTTGCTGATCAGCATAATCGAATGCAAATACGGAGTCGCCCGGATATTCCCAGAATGGCATTCTGCTTTCTGACATTCCAGATCTGTCGAAACTGAACCATAGCAGGTTGGGATCACGTTGATCGAATTCGAAAGTGCGGACAGTTCCTTTTTTGATCGGGTCATAGGGCACCGATCCGATGACTGACATGTCAGATGTTCTGACAATCCGGATTGCATTCTCATCAACAAAGGCAACACGACTGAGATCAGCAGTGTATGCGACCTTTTTGATCGGCATGTCCGTATGTACTGTCTGTGCCAGAACGCCATTGGTTAAAATGAGCAACGTAGCAAGACATCGAAGGCTGTTTTGAAAACGGATCAAGAAAAACATACGGTACACCGAATATCGTCAAAGGGCTAAAGATAGCTGAGAAAATCGCCTGCTGATGCAGGACACACTCAAATTGATGCATTTTTTGCTTTCAGGCATTGTGTTCTTCCTCATCAAAAAAGGAACGCCCACTTTGACGCTGAAGCGGTGTTTCCGAATCGTTCACCTGGATTAGCTGATCCTTCCAGCGCAGTACATAATTGAATTTCAGGTGATAAGACCGCTTGATCCGCTCTGCCGTACAATCTGTCGCAACTACCTGAAGTTGCTGTCCGCCGTATTCTACTAAATCATCCTTGAATGCTGCATTGTTGACGATCACCGCATAACGGATCAGTCCCATTTTTTTCTTGTCGATACCTTTGGCTTTGCAAAAACACAACACACTGCAATGCATGCGTTCGTCACTGGTCCAGCCCTCCTTAGCGCAAAAGGAACATTTGATCCATTGCACACGGACACCGTTTAGTACCAAAGGAATTATATCCGTCTCATCTAAGATTCGGTCGATCGGCATTTCGAAAATGAAAGGCGCCCTATTCGCTTCGTCGTTCATCGGTTACATTAATTGACTAAAAG
>JBKCAB010000681.1:0-5876 GCA_046307935.1 Bacteroidota bacterium
GAAGTTTGATGCATGTTTCAGTTACTCCGGCAATACGGTCTATTGGGCCAGTAACCGCGATGGTGAGCTGAGCGATATCTACACGGCTTTTTTCGTATTTCCCCCGCCACTGGTCGTGAGTTGTTCTGCTAAGGATGCAACCTTCTACCAAGGTACTGACGGAAGGATCGATCTGGCAGTGGAAGGTGGTGCAGCACCCTATAACTTCACTTGGTCCAATGGAATGCAAAGTGAAGATATAACGGGGCTTTCGAAAGGAGATTACACGGTGGTGGTAAGGGATGACTTCCGTCAGGAGGCGATCGCAACTTGCAGTGTGAATGAGCCGGCACCTGTAGTGTTTGAACCTGTGGATGTTGCCACATGGAAGAATCAGGAGTTCATGCACTACTTTGACTACAATAAGAATAAGTTGGCAGTTTCAAAAGGTGACCTGAAAAAATTTGTAAAAGAACTTGAAAATCAACTTAAATCAGGAAGACCGAAGGTTACGATCAACGTGTATTCTTCTGCATCAACAGTACCTACAAAGACGTATGAGTCGAATGAGAAATTGTCGCAGATGCGCGCTGAGAATATGAAATATGATCTTGTAACATATTTTGAGAGTAAGCCGGAATTCGCTGGAAAGGTGAATGTTGTGATCGTTTCAGCGATCGTTGATGGCCCGGAATATGTTCAGGACGCTGATGAAATCAAAAAATATAAACCATACCAGTTTGTTGGATTGAAGACAGAATAAAGCTTCTGTACCTTAGTATATGACCAAACAAAGAGGCTGCACTATGGCAGCCTTTTTGTTTACATATTGGTTGGATAGGTCAAACCAGCTCTTCACTCCTGAAGTGGAATTTCCCCTCGATCTCTGCATTCTCATCTGAATCTGAGCCGTGAACGGCATTACGTCCTTTTGATTCAGCGTAGTACTTACGGATCGTTCCTTCTGCAGCCTCTGCAGGATCTGTTGCTCCGATCAGTGCACGAAAATCAGCAACTGCGTTTTCTTTCTCAAGGATAGCGGCAACAATCGGTCCCGATGTCATGTATTCTACCAATTCTCCATAGAAGGGACGTTCCTTATGTACTACATAGAATTCTTTTGCCTGATCCTCAGACAAACGGGTCAGTTTCATCGCTTTGATGTCAAAACCTGCCTGAATGATCATGTCCAGGATCTTGCCCATATGACCATTTTCGATCGCATCAGGCTTCAGCATTGTAAATGTTCTGTTGGTTGCCATAATAGTTTGTATAATTTCAGAATATCGGCGCAAAGATAGTGAGTTATTCTGAATCGCATTCGGAACGATCTTCTTTAAAAACGATAAGTGTATATTTGTGTAAGTAAAACAGGATTATGAAAGCAATTGAAAGTTTTTTCATGGGGATCGATCCTGTGTTGGCAGCACTCATAGCGACTACCTTCACCTGGCTCTTGACTGCCTGCGGTGCTGCTTTGGTTTTTTTCTTCAAAACGATGCACCGAGGATGGTTGGATGCCATGCTAGGTTTCACAGGTGGTGTTATGGTTGCAGCGAGTTTCTGGTCGCTGCTCAACCCGTCGATCGAAATGTCAGAAAAGTTATATCCCTCAGCACCTTGGATGCCTGCCGCAGTCGGATTCTTACTTGGCGCCCTTTTTCTATTCTTCCTGGATAAAAAATTACCTCACCTGCACATTAATTTCGGTGAACATGAGTCGGAGGGTGTCAAAACACAGCTACATAAAACAGCACTACTGGTTTTGGCCATTACCCTGCACAATATCCCGGAAGGTCTGGCAGTGGGTGTGCTATTTGGTGCTGCAGCAATTGGAATGGAGGATGCCTCCATCACTGGAGCCATTGCCCTCGCCATTGGTATTGGGATTCAGAATTTCCCGGAAGGGTTTGCTGTCGCAATGCCGTTGAGAAGGGCTGGAGCAAGTCGCTTCAAAAGTTTCTGGTACGGTCAGCTTTCTGCCATTGTAGAACCCATTGCCGGAGTCATAGGTGCATTGGCAGTGATCTACATGCAACCGATACTTCCTTTTGCACTGGCTTTTGCAGCAGGAGCAATGATATTTGTGGTGGTGGAGGAAGTAATACCGGAGACACAGCGCGATAAATACACTGATGTTGCGGTACTCGGTTTCATAGGCGGATTTCTGGTAATGATGACGCTTGATGTAGCACTTGGTTAAAATTTAACAATTTTTTATTCAAGTGGGTATTGCAATTCTGTAAAATAGAAGTACATTTGTATCAAGAAAACGCAATTCATAGTTGTAGTTTTTGGGTTTTATAGTTTTAGCATGGTTTAGCGGAATGAGGAACAAGTTTCAATAGAATTTGTTCCTCTTTTTGTTTATATGGTTTAAAGCGCTAATTTTCCAAAAACAATTACTGAACATGAAAATAATTTTTCCCTTAATTGCTCTCCTTTTTCTTTCAGGCCATGCACGTTCTCAAAGTCAGGGAATTGCATACACTGCAGTTGGAAAGGGTGTCGCCACAACATTTGTTACCGATTACCATACGCTAGGCGTCAATTCTTCCGCATTGGGCTGGAGAGCTGCGTATCAGGGAAAGCGGTTTACTATCGGTACGACAGAATTCGGGATGGGGATCTATTCTGATTCAATGAATGTAGATCGCTTGAAAAAACTTTACAAAGCCATCCGAACACAGGCAACAGGAGGAGATGGTGAACCTGCCAATTGGGCAGAACAGCAGGAATACGCAGCAGACTATCTGAATAAGGGTGTCACTATGTTTGCAGATTACAACTGGGGTGGATTTGCTTTTCAACACGAGAAATTTGGCGGAATTGCAGTTAACATCCGGGAGAATTACCAGTGGTATTCCAGGCTCAACGAAGATCTTACCGATATTCTCTTCAAGGGGAAGCTTGCCAATTATTTTGATTCATTGACCATTGTTGTTGCAGGCGATACAAGTGTTATTGAAAATGCAGGAAATCTCTCACAGGATACTTTGAACAGCGTCATCCTAGGAACAATTTCTACTCCTCTGAACTTGGGGAAGATTGCAAAGGGATCGGAAGCACGTTTATTGTGGAATCGTTTTTTCAATTTTTGTTATGGAAGACGGGTTTTTTGAAAGGATTCTGTGATTGAAATTTAAGCCGGTGTAGGTGGTCGATTCATTCAGTCAATGGCAATGTTTGATTTTGTGGCTGATGAAAACGGTAATCTGACAATGTATTCATCGATTGCACCCGATTTCAACATCAATTACGGTTCAATTGCTCAACTGAATCCTTCGAATTTCACCCAAAATGGAGCATTGTTACCAGCCGTGGTAGGTAACGGATACGGGATCGATCTTTCCGCAAGCGTTATCCTTTTTGGAAGGCTAAAAGTGGCTGCAGCTGTGAATAACATAGGCTCCGTAACATACACGCGCAATGTCTACACACTGAATGATACTCTTGTCGGAAGTCTTTCGATCAACGGGCTCAACGATTACAATGTAACGAACTCAGCAAGAGAGTTCATGGAAGAGGGTGGAATTTTTCAATTGCAGGGTATTGAACGTCACACTGTTGCAAATGCGGCAAACTTCAGATTCGGAGGTAGCCTCGACCTTGGACGCATTGCGAAATTTGGATTTGATATGGTTGCTCCATTCGATAAAACCGCTCCAGGCAGTATCGTGAATCCTGTTTTCTCCTTTGGTGGTGAAGTAAGTCCGCTAAAATGGCTGACCTTAAGTGCAGGTTATTTCGGTGGGGGGATCTACAGGAACAATATACCGGTTGGAATTAACTTCTGTTTTGGTGATGGAACCTACGAGTTTGGTGTCTCTTCGTATGATGCCTTATCCTTTTTTATGAATAATTCGAACAGTATTTCGGCAGCGTTCGGATTTGCTAGGGTACGTTTCTAAAGAATACGCAGTAAAATCTCACGCAGTTCATTCATAACAAGCGCTGTAGCCCCCCATATTTTTTTCTGACCATGTAAGAAGCAGGGTACTTCGCGGATAAGCATCCCTTGCGGCGTTTTGATATCCATTTTGGATATACTGGACGAAGAAATGAGCTGATGTACTGGAAACGACAATATCTCCGTTACCTCTCGTTCATCAAGTAAATAATCCGCAGTGCTTTGGTCGAAATAAAGATACGGATGTACCAGAAATTTGCTTACCGGAATATACACATCTGTTAATTTACCGATGAGGGCATCATTGCCCAACTGAAGACCGATCTCTTCATAGCATTCTCGTCGCGCAGTTTCCTCAGAACTCGAGTCCGTATCGTCCATTTTTCCACCGGGAAAGCTGATCTGTCCACTGTGCGCACCTTCATAATCCGGACGTTGAATCAAAATAAGTGAAGCTCCATCATCATTGGTCCTCAAAACCACGGCAACGGCGGAACGACGATAATCGCCTGCTCCTTTCAGCGCCATGCTCGACAGAGGTCTGCTCACCGGAGCCATAGGGATATGCGCCATTTCACCAGGCAAGTTTTGCTCAACCTGATGCCGCAAACTGTTTAAAAGCTCGTTATGAAGTTTCATTTTTCAATCGAACGAAGTATGCCGAGAAAGTCATCATAGAAATAACCCATATGCTTACTCGGACCGATCAGCTGAAAAACGAAGATCTTTTCATCGATCTTCACCGATGCGGTCATGTAGGTTGATAACTGACTATCGTATGTACTTCCACCTTCAATCACCTGCACGTAGCCGGGAAATCCAACTTTCTCGGGTACTTTCTTTCGGATAGAAGTAGAATACTCTTCAAGGGATTGAAGCCGTTTCGAAATGTAGTATTTGTGCACCAGTTCAAGGTCGGGTTCTTCACTTTGACTTATAAAACGGAACTTTTTGATATCGTATTCACCGAAGGTTTCAACACTGAAATGCACATTCATTTCCATGATGGCCTTCGTCGTTGCCGTCTTTTGGAGGACGTAATCGGAATAATACGAGTCGGTAAACAGCTCCGAAAGGTCAAATGAGATGCCGTCGTGTGTCCTTTTCGCAGGATCAGGAAAGTTCATTCGGTTAGTCTTCACCTTGGATAATGCCCGTTCATTTCCATTAGGGCATCCGCTAAGTATGAAGCCCGCTAAGAGAATGGATAGGAAGTACTGTATTCTCATGATTGACGAAAGTAGCGAAAAAGAAGTGTTGGTCAACCATATAGGCGATTTCTGTTTTATTCAACTGTGAAATGCTTTTCTTACTTTTGTCATCACTTCTTACTAAAACAACATAGCATGCAACTGTGGAATACGTTAAGTAAAGAGGAGCTCACAAAGCAATTGAAGGAGAAAGGATACAGGTTCGTGACCATTTCTTTCTATCAATATGCGAAGATCGGCAATCCTCGTCTTTTCCGGGATCACCTTTTTCAGATGTGGTCCGAGCTTGATGTCATAGGTCGAACGTATGTAGCGAGAGAGGGTATCAATGCCCAGATCGCTGTTCCGGTTGTCAACCTCGATCGTTTTCGCGAAGAACTTTATCAGATCGACTTTTTGAATGGGATCCGACTCAATTATGCCGTCGATGACTCTGAGGCGGAATTCCCCTTCCTCAAACTGAAGATAAAGGTCCGTGACAAGATCCTTGCTGACGGTTTGAATGATGAAAAATTCGATGTCACCAATAAAGGGATCCATCTCAATGCAGAAGATTTCAACGAACTTACTGAGGATCCGGACACCATTCTGATCGATTTTCGCAATCATTATGAATGGGAAGTTGGACATTTCAAGGGCGCAGTTCTCCCGGATGTGGATACATTCCGTGAATCGCTCCCGTACATCGAGGACACCTACCTGAAAGGGAAGGAGGACAAGAATATTGTGATGTACTGTACTGGTGGTATTCGATGCGAGAAGGCGTCGGCATGGTT
>JBKCAB010000682.1:0-574 GCA_046307935.1 Bacteroidota bacterium
TGCATGAGGTGAAGGATGGCGCTTTTCTCGTGATCAGTCAGTTCACACTTCACGCTTCGACCAAAAAGGGAAACCGCCCCAGCTATATTCGGGCTGCACGACCGGAGCAGGCAATACCCTTGTATGAATACTTCATTGAACGTTTGAGGGAAACATCCGGATTAAAAGTGGAATGTGGTGAATTCGGCGCTGACATGAAAGTACGCCTGATCAATGACGGTCCGGTAACGATTCTTATGGATTCTAAGAACAAGGAATAAATTAAGGCTATGACGTTCAACTCGCTGCAATTCCTGTTCTTCCTGCCCCTGGCACTTGTGGCGTATTACCTTTTTCCTCCACGGAGACGCTGGATCATTCTGTTATTGCTCAGCTATGTGTTCTATGCTGGATGGAAGGTAGAGTACCTCGTGCTGATCGTTTATTCGACCCTGGTGGATTATGTTGCGTCGATCATGATCCACGGAATAGAGGTGAAATGGAAACGGAAGCTTTGGCTGGGCCTGAGTCTCATTTCAAATTTCGGACTACTGATCCTCTTCAAATACTTTCACTTCCTGATAGGTGGTAGCGC
>JBKCAB010000683.1:0-5421 GCA_046307935.1 Bacteroidota bacterium
TAATAGATCCATTACTTCTCCACTGATAGGTTACCCCTGGTTCAGGAATAGTGCTTAACAAAACAGAATTCCCTTGACAAAATGTGATTGGGCCATTTGCTGAAATATCGGCAACAGGAACAGGATTTGCCTGATATTGTACCTGATTCGACATTGAAGAACTTCCGCTGTAAGAGCAACTAGAAATCATCTGGTAATACAATGAAGTAGTTGGACTTCCATTATAATTTGGTGAATTGACTCCGATATTAGTCCATGTTAATGCATCTGAAGAACTTTGCCATTGATAGGATATTCCGGATCCTGAAGAGGCTCCTGAGGAAGTAATAGTAATCGGACTGCCAGCGCAACCTACAGCAGGATTAATTGCTATTGTGGCATTATTTGGATTAGACCAACATCCAACAGTCAGTTGGATGTATGGATGAGGATTAACCACCGAACCCGTCGGGGGGCTATTTGGACTAATATCTGTTGTTAATGATGCCCATCTCGACCTCTCGGTTGTAGAGGTTGTAACACGAAACATATTAGCAATCGAAGTGAAACCTGATGAATTTTCATCAACTGCAATAACCAAATTATTTCCGTTCCAAACAAAGGGAGTTGAAAGTGGTATAGAAATCCATCCAACTGTGTTGGTTGAAATCACGGCATTTGTTGCAACCTGGGTTAGGCCAGTGATGGGTATCCAACTGCCAAAAGTGCCCTGTGAAGTATTTCCTATGTAAACAGACCAGGTATTATTATTTGTAGCCACAGAGGCTGTATTCAGGTACCATGAAATATGGGTAATTGCCATTCCAGGTTGGAGACCAGCCCCAGTTAACATAGATGCCGGATATATACTCTGTGAGTAGCTGAACGCTGACGCTGAATTTATCGGTAAGTTACTGCTGGTTGAATTACCAGAACCAATAGTATATACTGTCTGACCCAAAATGGCCGTACAACTAATGATCATAAGGATGCAAAGAAGAAGTGATCTCATTATCTCATATTTGGTTCAAATTATTCTAAGATTTTATTAAATAAAGGTGTTCAACTCATTCAATTCTGACCCTTAACTTGTTAAGCAAAAATATTAAATTAAGATATGAAAAGTATTGACGCACAGCACAAAATGCAATAAAACCATTTGTTAAGAGGGGATACGCCAACCTCAAAAAATTCGAAACGTCATATCGGATGAATCGGATAAGGATCACTTCTTCCTGACAGCATCATTTACAAGCTAGCCATAGTACTGAGTGAAAAAATGTTACAGAGCGCGTGATTCAAAAATTAGATTCTGCATGGTCAAGTCAGAATTGATTTTTGAGCAGATTGATTATTTTTGAGCAGATTGATTATTTTTACTACTATCAATTGAAAAAATAAAATTGAACAAACAAGGATTTTTGGAACATAGAAAACATCTGATTGTCTGCTTGTTTAACTCAAGGCGACTCTTATTTCTTTGTGCAATTTTAGCGCATTTTAATTTTTTTAGTCAGAATTTTTCTATTATCGGGAATGGTACCGGTACGAACACCTCACAAACATACCCTGCGCCTTATGGCCTCTATTATTTCGGCGCAAAACATCAATTTCTGATAACTGCAGCGGAACTAACTGCAGCGGGAGTTCCGGTCGGAGCTAATATGTCTTCAGTTGGTTTCAATGTGATATCAGACAATGGAACAGGTGTACACAATGGTTTTCAAGTTATTGTATACTCCACGACGAATGCTGATCCGCTTCAATCAGGTTATAATACAACAGGGCAGGTTTCCAGCAGCACTTCAACCAACTATAATCCTTCAACAGGATGGAATCAACATGCCCTATCTTCCTTCACCTGGAATGGCACAACTAACCTAGTTATCCAAACTTGTTTTAATAATGCTGCCTACACAACGAATGCTACAACACAATGGACAAATACACTCGCGGGATCCAGCATAAAATCGAGGTACTTTTATCAAGATGCCTCCACAGTTTGCACCAGCGCCTCCACCACTGCCACCTCTTCCACTACCCGACCAAATATTCGTATCGGATGGACTGCACCTGCATCTGCATCAAACGATTTAGTTTGCAATGCGACACCAATTTCTTGTGGCCAAACATTATCCGGAAGCACGATTAATTCGACACTTTCTGGAACAGGTGAAGGATTAAATTGCGGGACCTCTCAAACTATGCCTGGAGTTTGGTATACCATACCAGGTAATGGTCAAATTATGACTGCATCTCTTTGTGCTACCTCCTGGGATAGTAAAATTTCTGTATTTTCGGGAAGTTCCTGCTCATCCATTACTTGCATTGGAGGAATTGATGACAATGGGCCATCATGCAATAGTTTCTCTGCTTCCTATTCTTGGAATTCGGTATCAGGAGTAAACTACTACATTCTGATTCATGGTTATAGTTCGAACAGTACATTTTCATTAAGTTTTAACTGCACAGGAAACGCTCCTGCCAACCCAACGGGAATATCCATTTCTGAAACTTCTGGAAATAACCCAAATGATGGAATGATCTGTTCAGGCGGGACTGCACAACTTTCAGTAAGTGGCTCCTCCGGAACAACTTATTGGTTTTCCGGATCTTGCGGAAGCTCTACTTCATTATCGGTAGGTAATGGAGTTACCCTTAATGTATCACCCACTGTAACCACTACCTATTACGCACGAAATTACAGCGGGGGTGTTTGGAGTACTTCATGTGCCAGTTTTACAATAACAGTTAACCCTTCACCTTCCACTCCATCCAATCCTACAAGCAATTCTCCTCAGTGCAATTCTGTAACCATCACACGCTCAGGCACACCTCCAACTGGCACAACATGGTATTGGCAGGGAACCACCGCCAATGGAACATCTACAACTTTGGGTTCAGGTACAACATACACAGCGACAACCACAGGCACATATTATATTAGAGCAAGAAATACAAATGGATGTTGGAGCACTTCCAGTGGATTTAACTCTGTGACGGTTTCTGGATCAGGTTCGACCCCCCCTAACCCCACCAGTAATTCACCTCAGTGCAATTCTGTTACTATTACCCGAAGTGGTACACCTCCTGCAAATGAAACTTGGTATTGGCAAGGAACTAATGCAAATGGAACTTCAACAACATTGGGTTCAGGTACAACATACACCGCAACAACTTCCGGGACGTACTATATTCGATCGAGAAATACATCTGGTTGCTGGAGTAATTCTAGCGGATCTACCACAGTATCTATTGGTGGGACACCCATAACTCCATCCAATCCTACTAGTAATTCACCTCAGTGCAATTCTGTGACCATTACCCGAAGTGGTACACCTCCGGCAGGTGTTACGTGGTATTGGCAAGGGATGAATGCAAATGGCACTTCAACCTCGCTAGGATCAGGTGCTACCTACACAGCCACAACTTCGGGCACCTATTACATCCGAGCCAGAAATTCATCGGGATGCTGGAGTTCATCGAGTGGTTCTGTGAGTATCAGTATATCGGCAGAACCCCTTAGTCCTGCAAATCCGACAAGTAATTCCCCTCAGTGTAGTTCAGTAACACTCTCAAGGTCCGGGACCCCACCCTCGGGTGTCACATGGTACTGGCAGGGAACCAATCCAAATGGAACTTCTACAACTTTGGGATCGGGATCAACCTATACAGCAACGACCTCCGGTACCTATTACATAAGAGCAATGAATTCAAGTGGCTGTTGGAGCTCTTCCAGCGGATCGATTAATGTAACTATTACCGGTCTCCCAAATAATCCTCAAAATCCTACTAGTGACTCACCCCAGTGCACCTCTGTAACACTTACACGCAGTGGAACGCCACCGGCTGGTGTGACGTGGTACTGGCAGGGCGCCAATCCAAATGGGACTTCCACAACATTGGGTTCCGGAGCAAATTATACTGTTTCCAGCTCCGGCACTTATTACATCAGAGCAATGAATTCAATCGGTTGCTGGAGTGCTTCGAGCGGAAGTGTTGTCGCAACCGTATCAGGGTTACCGCAAGCCCCAGCCACTCCGGTTAGCAATTCTCCGAATTGTAGTTCAGTAAATATTTCCTGGAACGGCACTCCTCCGTCCGGCACTGTATGGTACTGGCAAGGGACGAATGCAAATGGGACATCAACGACACTCGGTTCAGGAGCAAATTATACTGCAACCAGCACTGGTACCTACTATATCAGAGCACTTACCAGTAATAATTGCTGGAGTACTTTAAGCACAGGATTACCGGTTGTCGTACTTTCAAGTTCAAGTGCAACTCAAAATCAGGTTGTTTGTAATTCATATATTGCCCCGAATGGTATTAATTACACCAATTCCGGACAATATCAGGCAATAATCTCAAATTCTGCCGGTTGTGACAGTATAATTACAATTAACCTTACGGTCAATAACAGCTATTCTGTTCAAAATACTGTTTTGGCCTGTCAATCCTACACCTGGATCGATGGAAACACCTACACTGAAGACAACAATACAGCCACATACCTGCTAACATCCAGTGCAGGATGTGATAGTTTAATCACGCTGGATCTTGATATTTCTTTGCCCTCAAATGATACTACCTACATTCAGTCTACGGCATTAGGCTCTTTTGAGTTAAATGGGGTCATTTATTCTGAAGATGGGATCTATTACCAGACATTGCCAGATCAGTATGGTTGTGATAGTACAATAGCTCTGCAATTATCATTTGATCAGACCCATTTGGAGGAATTCAATGATATATCCTTGTTGGTTTATCCGAATCCATCGAGGGATGGGATATTTATTTTGTCAAAAGACAGAACTTTAATAATCAAGGGCTTATTTGATTGTTCGGGAAAAAGAATGATATACACGATTGATGGAAATCTACTGGATATTTCTATTTTACGGGATGGTATTTATTTTTTGGAAATTGAAAGCAACACAACCAAGAGACTTATTAGGCTGATTAAAACCAGTTAGTTCCTTTTGTAGTACTAATTTGCAGCATGCAACAGATTATCTTGAATTAATTTCATAACCACTTGGAAAATTTTCATTTAAGTAAAGATTAAATTCATCAGCGATCTTACGCTTCTTATGTATGTCTATAGAATTTCTTATGATGTTAGATAATGTTCCAATTGTATAGACCCCGCCAAAAATCAGAAAGCCCTTTTGGAAAGAATTTGCCAACCTATATGTTTTAATATTATTTAAAGTGGATACGTCAACGAGGTATCGACCGTAATATATTTGTTTACCCAATAAACACCCCCCCGATAAAGTGAGCATTGCAATTGAAATAATCGGACCGGCGTTTTTTGAAATCTTTTTAAGATCGAAAAAATCTCTATTCCCTAAACCGAATAACGAATAAGCTAGTTGAGAATAACTTGGCTTTTTTAAACTTGAAATCCTGAGTATTTTTTTAGAAAAATCATCAGTC
>JBKCAB010000684.1:0-3863 GCA_046307935.1 Bacteroidota bacterium
CGAAAAAAAGGCAACCTTTTCATTGGTATACCGAAGGAGACGTCCTTTCAGGAAAGACGTGTTGCACTTGTCCCGGAGTCGGTTTCTTTGCTCACAGCAAATGGACATAGGGTTCTGGTGGAAACTACGGCAGGTGAAGGCGCCAATTTCAGTGATACCGAGTACAGTGAAGCAGGGGCTGAGATATGCTACGATCGTAAGGAGATCTTCCGGTGTGACATCATACTGAAAATAGCACCGCCTTCTGAAGAAGATATCGAAATGATGACGGGGAACCAAACCCTGATATCAGCCTTACAATTGTCCATTCAGCCCAAAGTGATCCTGCAGAAGCTCATGCAGAAAAAAGTGACAGCCGTTGCGTGGGATTATATTCGCGATGAGCAGGGTGTTTTCTCAATCGTGCGAAGTATGAGTGAAATTGCAGGCACGACAAGTATTTTGGTTGCAGGTGAATTACTTTCTTCGTTTTCTTCCGGAAAGGGAATCATGTTGGGAGGTATTGCTGGCGTTCAGCCTACTGAGGTAGTCGTTATCGGTGCGGGAACTGTTGGTGAGTTTGCTACCAGAGCTGCATTGGGATTAGGTGCTTCGGTAAAGGTTTTTGACAATTCATTGTCGCGCTTGAGAAGATTACAGAACGATTTGGGTACACGGATGTTCACCTCAGTTGTTCAGCCCAAGGTATTGGCCAAGGCCCTGAAACGTGCCGATGTGGTGATCGGAGCTTTGCGTTCGCCTTTGGGAAGAACACCTTGCGTAGTTACTGAGGAAATGGTAGAGGCCATGAAAAGTGGTTCAGTGCTTGTGGATGTGAGCATTGATCAGGGTGGGTGTTTTGCAACATCCAGGGTGACCAACCACAACGAACCGACTTTCGTAAAACACGGCGTGATCCACTATTGCGTTCCCAATATTGCATCCAGAGTTTCTAGGACGGCCTCGTTTGCCCTTTCGAACATTTTTTCTCCGATTCTTCTCGAAATGGGCGATTCCGGAGGCTGTAAGGAGTTGATCAAGCACGATGATGGTTTCCGAAGCGGAGTTTACATTTATAGGGGCACCTTAACAAGTGAAGTGCTGGGTAAAGTATTCGACCTAAAGTATAAGAACATAGAATTACTCTTACCGGGAATGTAGTTGTTGAGTCATGCTGGCTGTTTCTGTTATTGTATATTTATGCATTACCCTTTTCGTTGGTTACCTGGCATCGAAAAAAGTACAGAACGCCACGGATTTTGCCCTCGCAGGAAGGAAATTGCCTCTGTTCATGTCTTCAGCGGCTTTTTTTGCAACCTGGTTCGGCAGTGAAACTGTTCTTGGAGCCTCGGGAGAATTCATTGAGCATGGTCTTGTGGGGGTCATAGAAGAACCGCTGGGTGCTGCCTTGTGTCTGATTCTGGTTGGTGTTTTTTATGCCCGAAAAATATACCGATCCAACAACATGACCTTTTCTGATCTCTTTAGAGAGCGTTTTGGAGCCAGAGCGGAATTGATAAGCGCTCTTGTTATGATTCCAAGTTTTTTCTCCTGGATCGCAGCTCAATTTCTTGCATTGGGATTGATCTTTCAACTGATCTTTGGGATCGATCTTAATATAGCCATTTTATTCTCAGCCTTACTAGTCATGTGCTACACAGCACTTGGTGGTATGTGGGCAGTTTCCATTACCGACAGCATTCAAACCATAGTGATTGTGGTCGGAATGATCGTTGTTCTGGTATTGTTGAGTGGTTATTTGGGTAGTGATGAAGTATGGCGCGGTCTTCCCGAAGATCATTTTTCATTGATCTCAACTGAAAAGGTTTCATGGTGGGAATGGTTCGGTGCCTGGATGACAGTTGGTCTTGGCGCAATCGCTTCACAAGATATCTTTCAGCGTGTCACCGCCGCAAGATCCGAGAAAGTAGCGATATCCGCAGCTGTAATTTCCGGATTACTGTACTTGATCATTGGATTTATTCCGCTTTTCATTGGACTAATCGGAAGTCAGGTTTTTCCTGAATTGTATGCGCTTCACAAGGAGAATTTTATATCGGCCTTGATCCTCTATAAGACACCTGAATGGATCAGGATCTTGTTTTTTGGTGCGTTGGTGTCGGCCATTTTGAGTACGGCCTCCGGTGCCTTACTGGCACCATCCACTGTTTTGGCGGAGAACATTCTAAAACCAAGGATTCCTCAGTATAATCTCTTGAAAATGATGCGCTGGAGTGTTGTTTTTATGACATTTTCATCCCTCTTACTTGCGTTTAACAATCAAAGCATTTTTGATCTTGTAGGTTTAGCCTCCTCTTTCGGATTGGTCTCACTTTTCCTTCCTTTTACGTTTACTTTGTTCATACCGGCGACGAACAGTCAGGGTGTCATTGCAGGCATGCTCATGGGATTGTCTTTCTGGGCAATAGCCGAGGCCGTTTCAACCGATATTCCGGGTATATACTATGGGCTTTGCGGTTCTTTTGCTGGGCTTATGATAGGGATTTTCTTCTTCAAAAGGGTGTTTTCCGAATGATGGTCCCGTTAAATTTACCTACCGCGGAACTGTCCTTGAAAAGACAAAATGATCAAGTATTTGTGCTCTGTCAGATCAGACGAAAGTGGTTACAACTAACTCCTGAGGAATGGGTAAGACAGCATCTTTTGGTTTATTTGATCACACACAAGAACATATTAAAAGGTAGAATTGCAGTTGAGATGACCGTTACCTATAATGGTATGCAAAAGCGTTGCGATATTGTTGTTCTAGATGCTGAAGCGCGACCACTTGCCATCGTCGAATGCAAGGCACCTGAGATTCCGTTGGGAACAGCGGTCTTTGAACAGATCGCTCAATACAATCGTGCATTGAATGTGGAATACCTGATACTAAGCAATGGTATGGAACATATTATCAGTAGAATAGACAGAGAAAACGGTCAGCTCGAATTCCTTCAGGATCTTCCGAATCTTTGAACGGATGTGAATAAACTACTTTAGATCACAGGTAAACGTCTATACTTTTTCCAGCTTGAACTCCGAAGTCTTATGAAAAGTGATCTCTGGATAGTCCTGCTCAGCCATTTGCAGTAGAAAAGGAGTTTCAGCAAGGAATACCAGGTTTTCATCTTTGTCTTTGGCAATGTAATTTGCTTTAGCCTTCAGGAAGGAATCAAGCTGGTCCTTGTTGTCTGTTGTGATCCAGCATGCTTTGTAGTAATTTTTCGGCGCGAAACGGCAATTAGCACCATATTCATGAATAAGACGGTAGTTGATCACCTCGAACTGAAGTTGACCAACGGTTCCAACGATCTTTCTATTTCCGGGCTGCATGATAAACATCTGCGCGACTCCTTCATCGGTCAACTGATGTATTCCTTTGTCCAATTGTTTGGATTTCAAAGGGTCAAGGTTTTCCAGTTCCATAAAGATCTCCGGGGAAAAGGAGGGGATTCCTTTGTACATCATTTTTTCACCTTCCGTGAGGGTATCTCCGATCTTGAAGTTACCGGTGTCGTATAATCCTACTACATCACCCGGAAATGCTTCGTCGATGACACTCTTGTCCTGGGCCATGAAAGAGGTTGGATTCGGGAATTTGAATTCTTTGTTCAAACGCACATGATGGTAAAATTTATTGCGTTCGAAACGTCCCGAAACGATACGTAGGAAAGCGATTCTGTCACGGTGTTTTGGATCCAAGTTAGCATGGATCTTAAAAACGAATCCGCTGAATTTTGCATCAGCAGGCTCCACGTAGCGCGTGTCACTCTCTCTGCCGATCGGAGATGGAGAGATCTCGATGAAGGTATCGAGCAACTCCTGAACACCAAAATTATTTACCGCTGAACCGAAAAAAACGGGCGCAACTTCACCTGTAAGGT
>JBKCAB010000685.1:0-2763 GCA_046307935.1 Bacteroidota bacterium
TGCTGCATCTGTGTACACTTCATCCACAAAACTATAGTTGAAAGCAACTGAAAATCCTTGATAGTTGATTGTTAAACCTGCCCTAAGGATGTGTTCAGGTGCATTTTCAACGCGCTTATTTTCGATCGTTTTGTTAGGGTCCGAAATGAGCTCGGGATTATCCCAGCGGATGTAACGCGCATCGATAAAAGAATAGTTACAAAAAAGGGTAAGATCGAAATTCTCCAGATCTTCGCCAAGCATGCGCGCCAAGTTCATCTCCACAAAGCTTTCAAGCCCCTGACTTACGGAGGCACCAATGTTGGTCCTGAAAGGATTTCCATCCCTCGTGATCGTGCCTATTCTATTGTCATAAAATAGTCGGAAAGCACCAATGTCGAATCGAAGTATGTTCTTGAACAGGCTGCCCCGAAAACCGAGATCCATATTGTACCCACTAGCATCTTTCAGGTTGGGATCGATCACCTCTGTTGTACCCGATGGAGTCAGCTCAGAAAACAGCACTGGTCTGAAGCCCTGGGCAAAATTCCCGTAGATGTTGCTCGATTTACTTGTCGCGTATTCAGCACTGATACCGAACAACAATATATTCCGGTCTTGCTGCCTTTCGTCTATCTCACCCGTTGGTGTAGGATTGATCCTACCTTCAGCTGATGATCGCACGAGCTCATAGCGGAATCCCGGGGTTACTACCAAGCGTTCTGAAAGGCTGAATAGGTTCTCCACGAAAAGAGCAGCATTACCGGTCTCAAAAGTCAATTCACGTCCGTAGTCATATCCATTTTGCTGAGCAGTAATCTGCAGCTCGTAGTCCAATTCTGTTGTACCGATCCCCTGCTGTTGACGGAGGGTTTGTCCCAAATACATTCGCACCCCGGCAGATAAAGCTGCTTTTTGCTGAAACAGATCGTATTGATGGATTCCTCGGAGCTCAGCGCCGAAGTTGGTGTAGCTGTCTCTGTCCACCTGACGGGGATTGAAGGTGCCCAAAAGGGTGTTGATCGTATCTGCAACTGTGATCGGTTTGGTGAAGCCAACACTGTTCCTTTCTGCCAGAGTTCCGAACGATTTTAAGGTGAATTTTGTGTTTTCCGTGGGTGCGTACTGCAGCGTAACGGCGCCATTGTTCCAAGGTGTGCTGAACCAGTTTCGTCCGCGGATCGACTGTTGTGGATCCGCGAAGAACATAGAATCGGACAAACCACCCGCTTGCTGACTGAGGTTGGTCATGCGTGTATATTCAGCATTGATCTGCCATTTGGGAGTGATGTCATAGGTCACAGAAATACTTCCGGTGATGGTTCTGTAGAGACTGTTCGCTCTCCAACTTTTAGCACCGCGTTGGTGAAGGTAAGTGTAGTAGTTTAGTTTTTTATACTTGCCTCCAATTGCGCTGAACGAATTGATCAGTCCGTAAGAACCGATCGTGCGGAAGGATTCCATGGACAATGGCTTGTTGCCAATTCGCTTCTTGGTGACGTAGTTCAACAGACCACCGAATTGTGGGCCGTACTGCAATGAACCCGCCCCGCGGACGATCTCGATCCGTTCCAAGGCTTCGGTTGGCGGTGCGTAGTATGCTTCGGGGTACCCAAATACCTCTGAGCTGATATCAAATCCGTTCTGCCGCACATTGAATTCCCAGGATCTGTTCGGACTTAAACCACGTGTTGAAATTCCGGTTTGTATTCCGGATCCGTCATTTTCCCAAATACTTAGGCCTGGAATTTTCGAAAAGATCTGACGGGAATTGTTTGTTGAAAGGTCGGCATTTGTGGCGCTCATGTTGATCACCTCGTTCTTCTTTCCGGCATATATTTCAGTTCCTCTGATCTGCGGCAAACGCAACATGTCATGTTTGGATCGTTCAGAGATCTCGATTTCTTGGAATTCCTTGATCCGCAAAGAATCCTGGGACCAAGCCAAATTAGAGGAAAGAAAAAGGATGTAAAAGAAGCTTTTTATGCCGCGATTCATCTGACCATGTTTTTCGACAAAGGAACTATATGATCACAAAATGGTCAATACCCTAAAAATGGTATTTAGACTAAATCTAAATAAAAACTACTGGATTCAGAGCAGCCGAATCGAGCTTATTTGAAGCCATTCAAACGCGATATGAATTCGATGGAACGCTCATTGAACTCATCCGGTCTCTCCACATTTACAATGTGTCCGCAATCCTCAACGATACACAATTCAGAGAAGCGATTCTCCTTTGTGAGCTCAAGAATTGGCTTTAAAAAAAGGTGATCCTGACGCCCCATGATATAAAGCTGAGGAACGTGGTATTGGTCGCGATCCAGAATGTTCAGGTAATTTGTCAGTCGGGAGGTCAATCGAAACCAACGGTTAAATTCTGAGATCATTAGTTTTCTTGCTTCCTGAATGAACAATTTTCTGGATTCTTTATGATTTTTTCTTGGTAGCATGATGCGGGCAAATAATCCATAGAGAGCCATTCTTGGCATAATGCCCTTCAATAACCTCCCCAATCTGAGTAGCAGTCTAGACTTGATATTTAGCTTGGTGACAGCTCCGGCAAAGATCATTGACTTGACCAGATCCGGTCGTATAGAGCAAATCTGTTTGATGATGATACAGCCCATGGATACGCCAACAAAATGTACGTTTTTGATTCCGTGCATGTCCAATACATCGATGACATCCTTTGAGATCTCTTCGAACGAATAGTCGGATCGCTTCCCGTGATCAACGGATTTTCCATGTCCGCGAAGATCGACAAGTAATACATTATAAAGA
>JBKCAB010000686.1:0-3058 GCA_046307935.1 Bacteroidota bacterium
GGATATTGATCGTAAAAAATCAATACGATGAACGTTCCATTCCCTGTTCTGTCGAACTTTTACCGCGCGGGGGTTCCTACAACAAGAAAATCGTTCAATATTGCAAAGACAAACAGATCGATATGATCGCTTTGGCTTATCATTCTGAAAGTTTGCTCCCTCAGTTCGATACCTTCGCTCAATCTTTGATTACGAATGAATTGAAATTACCTTGCATGGTGATCAACTCCAAGCCAGCATCCGCACTCTATTTCTGATGAAGCTCGGAGTATTCAATGAGCTGGAAGTTCTTCGTTTTACCAGTGTAGGTGCCTATTTGGGTGATTCCTCCGGAGAGGAAGTGCTTCTTCCGAACAAGTATTTGAATCCTGATATGAAAGAAGGGGAAATGGTTAACGTTTTCTTGTACAAGGATTCCGAAGACCGACCAGTAGCAACAACAGAAACCCCATACATCAACCTAGATCATTTCGCGCTTTTAAAGGTTAAAGATACTGGACCTTTTGGCGCCTTTCTTGACTGGGGACTAGAAAAAGATCTCTTGGTGCCTTTTCGTGAGCAAAATGTAAAACTAGAGGTTGGGGGCAGTTACCTCGTCACATTGCGTTATGACAATTCTACAGATCGGCTTTACGGTTCATCAAAGCTTAATAAATACCTGGAACCGTGTATGGATCCGACATACCTGAATAAACAGGTCCACTTGCTTGTAGGTGACTCTACAGAATTGGGCGTAACTGTAATTGTTGATGACCGGTATCGTGGACTGATCTTCAGGAATGATGTTAATCGTCCACTCCGAAAAGGTGAACTTATCGAAGGTTTTGTTTACAACATCAGACAAGACGGGAAACTTGATGTTCGTCTGGTGAAAAGTGAGGTTCAACGCTATGACGAATCGGCCGCTACAATCCTTGAAATGCTTCAAACCGAAAAGAAGATTATGGTAAGTGATAAAACCGATCCAGATGCGATAAGGGAACGCTTTCACATGAGTAAAAAGATGTTCAAACAAGCCATCGGTAAACTTTATAAAGACCGACTGATTCATATCAATGATGATTCGATCGAGCTTGTTTCGTGAGTTCAGTTCCATTCTGATCATTCTTGCATTGGGCTGTTCATCGGTCCTCGCACAAGTTGACTCAATACGGTTACGGAAGGATTTGGAACAAATTACAGGCACTTCTTCCTATCGACACTTCATGAACCCTCAAACACTGGATTCTGTAGCGGACTTCATCTTCAGCGAATTCAGTACAAATGCGGATACAGTCTACTATCAGGATTTTATGGTAAACAGTGTCCGTTACAGAAATGTCATTGCTGTATTCGGCAAGCAAAACCAGAATACATTGGTTGTCGGCGCCCATTACGACGTATGTGGTATGCAGCAGGGCGCTGACGATAACGCCAGCGGAATTGTCGGACTTCTGGAGTTGTCCAGATTACTGAAAGGGCGGAAATTTTCCCGGCGTATCGAACTCGTAGCATACACCCTTGAGGAACCACCTTTTTTCAGAACAGAAAACATGGGTAGTTATATCCATGCCCGTTCGCTTCACAAAAAGAATATGGATGTTGAAGGAATGATTTCGCTTGAAATGATCGGATATTTCAAGGAGGCGAGAGGAACACAGGATTACCCAATTAAATTAATGAAGATGTTCTACGGAAGCCGGGGCAATTACATTGCTGTGGTTAACAAAACGAAGAAAGGTATCTTTGCACGTCAATTCACAAAGCACTTCAAGCAGTCTTCTACCATACCGGTAAAATCCATCTCGGCACCAAGATCCATTCCCGGAATTGATTTTTCTGATCATTTGAATTACTGGAATTTTGGTTTTAGCGCATTGATGATAACGGATACGGCGTTCTACCGAAACAAGAATTATCACCAGCAGTCGGATACCATCGATACATTGGATCTCTCCAATATGGCAGCGGTTATTCAAGCCGTATTCGAAGTTCTCATTCAATAGTCCTTTCACTTGGAATCACTACTTTAGCGGTCAATGCAAGACGAACCGATAACTTTAAGTGTTGTCCTCCCCTGCTACAACCCACCAGACAACTGGGAGGATGTTGTGGCCAACACCGTGGATATCCTTGAAAATAAATTGGGAATCCCATTCGAACTTCTCGTGGTCAACGATGGTTCGACGCGAAACTGCGAGGCTGAGCGGTTCAACAAGCTCAAGAAAGAGCATCCGAACACCCAAGTTTTAACACATGAGGTGAATATGGGAAAAGGAAGAGCACTCCGAACCGGTGTTCAAAAAGCTTCAGGCAGTCTTATTATATACACAGATATTGATTTCCCTTACAATGATGAGAGTTTTACGGCTTTGTTTGTGGAACTGAAAGCAGGATCAGATGTCGTTTTAGGTCATAGAGACCTTGAGTACTATAGACATACTCCTTTTCTTCGCCGTTTAATCTCAAAAACGCTTAGATTCTGCCTCAAATCCTTACTGAAGCTGCCTACCGATGATTCTCAATGCGGCATTAAGGGCTTCAATCGTTCTGGAAAAGCGGTTTTTCTTGGGACGACTATCGACAGGTTCCTGTTTGACCTGGAATTCATCAAATTGGTTTCTATGCATGGATTAACTGTCAGGAATGTGGATGTCCAACTGAAGCCGAATGTGATTTTTTCCAAGGTCAATATTCGCATCCTTTTGCGGGAATCGCGCAATTTCCTTAAAATCCTGTTTCGACGAAAATAATCAAAGACTCATTATCTCTTTGAAGCGGATCGCCTGCCTACGCGAGATCTCGATCTTTTCTCCCGCTTTTAGCTCAACTTGCAAACCGCCATTGAACCAGTTTTCGATTGTGCTGATCCAGTTGAGGTTAATTATGAACTTGCGGTTGGCACGAAAGAAATGCTCCGGATCCAGTTTACCTTCAAAACTATTCAGTGAACGCAATATCAACGGGCGAAAGTTGTCAAAGTATACCTTCACATAATTTCCCTCCGATTCCAGCATGCGCACCTTACTCAGTTCAATGAACCAGCATTTCTCACCGTCCTTGATGAATACTTTATCTG
>JBKCAB010000687.1:0-1652 GCA_046307935.1 Bacteroidota bacterium
ATTCAATACTGAGATGTGAATAATTCAGCAAACCTTTCTAATGTGTACTTGCCCCTGAAAGCCTATTTTTGTCACCATGCGGTCCGATAAGTTCATCGATGTAAAAAATCTAATAAAAACAAAGAGCCCTCGCCTTGCAAAGTGGATTCCCCGATTCATCATCCGTTATCTGACAAGGATCCTGCATGAAGATGAGATCAATGATTTCCTGGAATTGCACAAAGATGAGTTCAATGCCGACTTCTGCCGTAAGGTTGTCGATTATTTCAATATTAAGATCGAAGTTCAGGGCATTGAGAACGCACCAACCGAGGGACCGGTCATTTTCACGATGAATCATCCGCTGGGCGGCATGGATGCGATGGTCTTTATATCGGCTATTCGAGAAAAACGGACCGACCTGAAGTTTATCGTGAATGATCTGCTTATGCATTTGCCCAATCTCAGAGAACTTTTCGTTGGCGTGAACAAACACGGAAAGAATGACCCTAGTGTGAGAGAGCAGATCAATCAGCTTTTTTCGTCTGAAAATGCGGTTTGTATCTTTCCTGCCGGTCTCGTAAGCCGAAGAACAAAAGGCGAAATAATGGATTTGGAATGGAAAAAGACTTTTGTTACTTACGCTCGCAGAAATGGTCAACCCATCGTACCGGTGTATATTGAAGGTGAACTGTCCCCTTTTTTCTATCGCTTGGCATGGATCAGAAAATTCTTGCGGATACGCATTAATCTGGAAATGCTCTTTTTATCGGATGAAATGTTCAAACAGCGTGACAAAACGATTCGATTTGTGATAGGAAAACCAATTTACATCAAAGACTTTGAGGAGCGTGACGATAAAATTTTGGCGCAGAAGATCCGAACCATGGTGTATGAGCAAAAGAATAGGATTGAACTTGAGTAATTATGGAAAATATCATTGCACCCGTCGATAAGACACTTATAAAAGCGGAGCTGACTCCGGATAAATTTCTTCGAAAAACACGAAAAGGGGATAACGAGATCTATGTTCTTAACATTCTGAATGCACCGAATGTCGTGAAGGAGATCGGTAGACTGCGTGAAGTCACATTCAGAGCTTCGGGAGGCGGTACCGGACAACCGGTTGATCTCGATGAATTCGATACCGGATCTCATTACTACGAACAACTGATCGTTTGGTCTCCGGAAGATGAGGAGATCGTTGGTGGATACCGGTACGTGAAGTGCGCCAAAGCACTTGATCCGAAAAAGAGTGAAATCCACCTCTCCACAGCCCATTATTTCAAGTTCTCTTCAAAGTTCGTTACAGAATTCCTTCCTTATACGATCGAGCTGGGAAGAAGCTGGGTACAGCCGAATTTTCAACCGTCCGTCAATCCGAGAAAAGGTCTTTTTGCACTGGATAATATATGGGACGGTTTGGGGGCATTGGTCATCTTCAATCCTGAGATCCGTTACTTCTTCGGAAAAGTGACAATGTATCCAACTTATAATACCGCCAGCAGAGACTTTTTATTGCACTTCATGCATCATTATTTCCCGGACAGGGAGAACCTGATGCAGCCCTATCATCCACTTGTACAAGAGTACGACAAAGAATATGTGAACGATCAACTCAAGGATCTTGATTTCAAAGACGGTTTCAAGGTTTTGAACAGCGTAGTAAAAGA
>JBKCAB010000688.1:0-3665 GCA_046307935.1 Bacteroidota bacterium
GACCTATACTGCGGAAACGACAATCCTCACACCTTCGCCATTGGTGGAAACATTCTGGAAACCTGATGCTGGATTTACTGACAGGGGGTTCTCCTGGGCCAAAATGGCTGATCCTGCAGGACAATATGATGCATACCATTGGTCAGTCAAGTATCTGAACGACGCTTATTTCACAACAACTTTTAACCCTGTTTATGATGATCAGTTCTTCGATGGATTGACATTTGATTTCGCCTATGAAAATCCTATGAACTGCAACAATACCTATGAACCAGAGGAGTATCGTTGTTATTTCAGACAAAATGACACCATCGTGATCAAACTATCCAAGATCGATCGCTACGTACATGATTTCATGGAAAAGAAATACACTCAGATCTATTCCGCTGGCAATCCTTTTTCCACGCCAACCAACATTCCGACGAACATTCAGGGTGGGGCTTTGGGAATTTGGGCGGGTTATTCGCCATGGTATGATACGTTGATCTGCGTGGAATAGATAGGCGGTCAATAGTAATTCTTCCCGATCAGGTAGTTCTGCACATAATCTTTCACACCTTCCTCGAGGGAATGAAATTCCCTTTCGTATCCGGCCTTACGCAATTTTGACATATCCGCCTCCGTGTAATACTGGTACTTCTCTCGTATATCCTGAGGGGTATCGATGAATTCGATCTGTTCCTCCTTACTCATACTTTTGAACGTATTCTTTGCAAGATCAAGGAAGGTTCTCGCCTTTCCTGAGCCAAGGTTGTAAATGCCTGATTTAGGTTTCTTTTCCAGGAGAAAAAGACAAACATCCACCACATCTTTCACGTAGACAAAATCCCGGAGTTGACCACCATCCGGATAATCCGGGTTATGTGAGCGAAAGAGCTTCATGGTACCCGTTTTACTGATCTGACCATAGGCATGGAAGATCACACTTGCCATACGTCCCTTGTGGTATTCGTTTGGCCCGTATACATTGAAGAACTTCAATCCTGCCCAGAATGGGGGCTGCACATTTTGCTGAAGCACCCAAATGTCGAAATCATTCTTTGATTCCCCATAAGGATTGAGCGGACGAAGTCTTGGAACCTTCGAATGATCGTCGATATACCCGTAATCACCCAACCCATAGGTTGCTGCTGAGGAAGCATATACCAGAGGAATATTGAATTCAACTGAAGCATTCCAAACATCCTTCGAAAACTTCACGTTAAGCTCATCAAAGATTTCCTTATTGAACTCAGTGGTGTCCGTTCTGGCCCCAATATGAAAGATAAACTCAACTTCTCTACCAAAATCAGATAACCATTTGATAAAGTCTTTCCTACCTACTTTAGCAAGGATGATCTTACCTTCCAGGTTTTGTACCTTCTCCTTTTTTGAAAAGTCATCCACGACAACAATATCGGTGTAACCAGCCTTATTCAGACGACTCACCAAACAGCTCCCAATAAATCCTGCTGCTCCTGTTACTACTATCATTCATGTAAGAAAATGACAATCCGACCGTAGGAAGACGACCGAAAATTATCCGTTAATTAAAATAGTCCGTTGATCTCTGCGTCGATCGAATTGATGATCTTTCCAAGGTCTTCCTGACTTTCCGGAAAACGGTTATTGTCTACATCGATGATCAGTAATTTGCCTTTATCATAGGTGGAGATCCATGCTTCGTAACGCTCGTTGAGTCGCTTGAGGTAATCCAGACGGATACTTTCTTCGTATTGTCGTCCACGTTGCTGGATCTGATTGACCAACGTAGGAACACTTGCTCTAAGATAGATCAGAAGGTCGGGGGATGAAACGAAAGAATCCATCAGGTTGAAGAGCGAGAAATAGTTCTCAAAATCACGCGTTGTCATCAAGCCCATAGAATGAAGATTCGGCGCAAAGATGAAAGCATCCTCGTAGATTGTTCTATCTTGAATTACTGTATGCTTCGCTTCCCTGATCTCCTGGATCTGGGTAAAACGACTGTTCAGATAGTAGATCTGCAGGTTAAAAGACCAGCGTTGCATATCATCATAGAAGTCGTTCAGGTAAGGGTTCTGTTCAACATCTTCAAAATGGGTTTCCCATCCATAGTGCTTGGCCAAAAGCTTGGTGAGAGTGGTCTTTCCTGATCCTATATTCCCGGCAACAGCGATATGCATAATCCTTCAGTTTGGACTGACTAATTTACAACAATTGGATAAATGAACAAGAAGGATCAAGGTAAAGAAACCCGATATCTCAATAATTTATCAACAGTGCGGAAAAAGAATACCGAACCCTGTACCGAAAGATCATCGATTCCGGCTAAAGGAAGGGGCACAGACTGTTGCTCCTCTGTGGCAAGATCTATGATCATCAGACGATCCTCCTTCAAGAGAAAAAGATCCTTTCCTCTCACAGCGAAGGCCTTGCATCCTTCTTCGGGAAAGTAGGAAACCAGCGATCCAAAGAAATCAAAACGATAAAGTCCCTTCGATCTGTCGAGTAAAAACAACTCATTGCCATATTCCCTCAATTCATCAACCTGTTCAAGATTCAACAGACCTGAAAGATTACTGACTTCCGAATATTTTTTAGTGGAAAGATCAAGCGACATCAGGTGATAATTGAGCTGATCCAATATCCAGACACGGTTTGGCTGTGCGGATGCTGAAATATGAATAGCCGACTGAATACCAAAGTCAGATAAGTCCAAGCAATTCTCTGAGAGTGTCAAAGTATTATCGAATGTGCAAAGTGTTTGCTGATCAGCGGAAAACGTCATCAGCTTCATTGCATTGACCGGAGAGATCTCAGAAACCCCTCCTAAAGAGCGAATACTTTGGGAAAATTTCACCACGCCAGTGCTGTCAAACTTTTCAATGGTATTACGGTTGGTTTTGATCAAATTACCCATCCCATCAACACTCCATACATCAAACCAGCTGATCGGTTTTGTAAATGTCTCCACCCAGATAACCAGGGAATCTTGCGCATGTCCCAAAGAAAGAACGGAAGTGAAAACGATATGAATGAACCACTTATTCACTGAAATGTTTTTTTCTCGATACTGCAAACTGCAAGATCTGTTCCATGATCTTCCGGTCATTGGCCAAGCGCGGTATCTTATTCTGACCACCCAACTTTCCTTGTGATTTTAGCCATTCGTCAAATGTTCCTTTGTCCGTTCTTTTCACTTGAGGAGCTGCCAAGATCATATTGTTATAACGCTTCGCATCATAATCGCTGTTTAATTCACGTAACCGTTCATCGAGTATGGAAGTAAAGCGGTACAGATCATCCGGTTCTTTCACAAATTCGATCAACCATTCATGTCCACCCTGTTCAATACTCGTCATATAAACAGGACATGCGGTGTAATCACGTATCTGCGCTCCTGTTTTCGCACATGCCAAAGCTATTGCTTTTTCAGCGTTGTCTACAATGAGTTCTTCCCCAAAAGTGTTAATGAAGCTTTTCGTCCTTCCGGTGATTCTGAATCGATAGGGTCGTACGGAAGAAAAACGAACAGTATCGCCGATTATGTAACGCCAGAGTCCACCGTTCGTCGAAATGACCATGGCATAATTCACACCCGGTTCTACTTCCGCAAGTGAGAGTACATTTTTAGATGCTGTACCTTCAAATTGATCCATTGGGATGAATTCGTAGAAGATCCCATAATCCAGCATGAGTAAGAG